>NZ_JACVZN010000030.1:0-35378 GCF_017151895.1 Staphylococcus sp. EG-SA-15
ACGGCACCCTAGGAAGGGACCCGTCATCAAAAATTCTATTTATAGAATTTTACAGTAATGTGCCAGACGGGCAAAGCGAAGCCATTCAATACGAAGTATTGTATAAATAGAGAACAGCAGTAAGATATTTTCTAATTGAAAATTATCTTACTGCTGTTTTTTTAGGGATTTATGTCCCAGCCATTTTTGTATTCATATTTAAATTTCGATAATTCTTCAGGAAGCATTTTAATTTTACTAATGAAGCAATATTTTTTAGATTAACAAAAATTAATATTTACATTTTCTTAACAAATTTTTATGTAACATTTACAGTTTCTAAAAATGAGGTTAATAATTCAAGGTTAAGATAAAGATGTAATCAATACAAATACTATTTGTTGTTCATACAGGGAGGATATTTCAATGAAAAAATGGCAATTTGTTGGTACTACAGCTTTAGGTGCAACACTATTATTAGGTGCTTGTGGTGGCGGTAATGGTGGCAGTGGTAATAGTGATTTAAAAGGGGAAGCTAAAGGTGATGGCTCATCAACAGTAGCACCAATTGTGGAGAAATTAAATGAAAAATGGGCTCAAGATCACTCGGATGCTAAAATCTCAGCAGGACAAGCTGGTACAGGTGCTGGTTTCCAAAAATTCATTGCAGGAGATATCGACTTCGCTGATGCTTCTAGACCAATTAAAGATGAAGAGAAGCAAAAATTACAAGATAAGAATATCAAATACAAAGAATTCAAAATTGCGCAAGATGGTGTAACGGTTGCTGTAAATAAAGAAAATGATTTTGTGGATGAATTAGACAAACAGCAATTAAAAGCAATTTATTCTGGAAAAGCTAAAACATGGAAAGATGTTAATAGTAAATGGCCAGATAAAAAAATAAATGCTGTATCACCAAACTCAAGTCATGGTACTTATGACTTCTTTGAAAATGAAGTAATGAATAAAGAAGATATTAAAGCAGAAAAAAATGCTGATACAAATGCTATCGTTTCTTCTGTAACGAAAAACAAAGAGGGAATCGGATACTTTGGATATAACTTCTACGTTCAAAATAAAGATAAATTAAAAGAAGTTAAAATCAAAGATGAAAATGGTAAAGCAACAGAGCCTACGAAAAAAACAATTCAAGATAACTCTTATGCATTAAGTAGACCATTATTCATTTATGTAAATGAAAAAGCATTGAAAGATAATAAAGTAATGTCAGAATTTATCAAATTCGTCTTAGAAGATAAAGGTAAAGCAGCTGAAGAAGCTGGATATGTAGCAGCACCAGAGAAAACATACAAATCACAATTAGATGATTTAAAAGCATTTATTGATAAAAATCAAAAATCAGACGACAAGAAATCTGATGATAAAAAGTCTGAAGACAAAAAATAATAAGACGCAATTTCAAATGTGTCTTGAAACATGATTTTGATGGTGAATCATTATTTAGAGTACAAAGCTTGATTTATCGAGACGCTGATTTTGACATTCAGTTAGTCTACAAGCTTATCAACTTAAAATAGTGGTTCATCATTATTTTACAAATCTAATTATTTTGGGAGTAATAGAAAGAGGTTTGATTATGACTTCATCTACTAATGTTAAAGCTTTAATCGAAAAAAATAATAATAAAAAAGGGAAGCATAATGACAAAATTATACCAGTTATTTTAGCCGCAATTTCAGCGATTTCCATTTTAACAACACTAGGTATATTAATCACATTGCTTTTAGAAACCATCACTTTTTTCACCAGAATTCCAATAACTGAATTTCTATTTTCTACTACTTGGAATCCTACCGGTTCAGACCCTAAGTTTGGTATCTGGGCATTGATAATAGGGACTTTAAAAATCACAGTTATTGCGACTATATTTGCAGTTCCAGTCGGGCTTGGTGCAGCAATTTATTTAAGTGAATATGCAAGTGACCGTGCACGACGCATAATTAAACCGATATTAGAAATTTTAGCAGGAATACCAACAATTGTGTTTGGTTTCTTTGCATTAACCTTTGTTACACCAGTATTAAGATCTTTCATACCAGGTCTTGGAGAGTTTAATGCTATAAGTCCCGGCTTAGTTGTCGGTATTATGATTGTCCCTCTCATCACAAGTTTGAGTGAGGATGCAATGGCATCTGTACCAAATAAAATTCGAGAAGGTGCCTATGGACTTGGAGCAACTAAATTAGAAGTAGCAACTAAAGTCGTACTTCCCGCAGCAACATCAGGTATTGTAGCTTCAATCGTTCTCGCGATTTCAAGAGCAATTGGAGAAACGATGATTGTATCATTAGCGGCAGGTAGTTCGCCAACAGCTTCATTAAGTTTAACAAGTTCGATTCAAACAATGACTGGATATATTGTTGAGATAGCGACAGGTGATGCAACATTTGGATCAAATATTTATTACAGTATTTATGCTGTAGGGTTCACACTATTTATCTTTACCTTAATCATGAATTTACTTTCTCAGTGGATTTCTAAGCGTTTTAGGGAGGAGTATTAATATGGAAACGACAGATAATAATAGACAATCACTCGTCGATCAACAACTTGTCCAAAAACATTTATCATCCAGAACGGTTAAAAATAAAGTGTTCAAACTCATATTTTTAGCATGTACATTATTAGGACTTGTCGTACTTATTGCGTTGTTAACTCAAACATTGATTAAAGGGGTAAGTCATTTAAATTTACAGTTTTTCACTAATTTTTCTTCTTCAACACCATCTATGGCTGGCGTTAAAGGCGCGTTAATCGGTTCACTTTGGTTAATGTTAAGTATCATTCCATTATCAATCATCCTAGGAATAGGTACAGCTATATACTTAGAAGAATATGCGAAAAACAACAAATTTACTCAGTTTGTTAAAATCAGTATTTCCAATTTAGCTGGTGTACCATCAGTTGTATTTGGGTTATTAGGTTACACTTTGTTCGTTGGTGGTGCGGGGATTGAAGCCTTGAAAATGGGTAACAGTATATTGGCAGCAGCGCTAACAATGACCTTACTGATATTACCAATTATTATTGTTTCAAGTCAGGAAGCAATTAGAGCTGTACCTAACTCAGTACGCGAAGCTTCTTATGGTTTAGGTGCTAATAAATGGCAAACGATAAGACGTGTTGTCTTACCAGCAGCGTTACCTGGTATTTTAACTGGATTCATTTTGTCTCTTTCAAGAGCACTGGGAGAAACAGCGCCACTTGTGCTAATCGGTATACCGACTATATTATTGGCAACACCTAGAAGTATATTGGATCAATTTTCAGCATTACCAATCCAAATATTTACTTGGGCGAAAATGCCTCAAGAAGAATTCCAGAATGTTGCATCGGCAGGCATTATCGTTTTACTAGTTATCTTAATCTTAATGAATGGCGTTGCGATTATTTTACGTAACAAATTTAGTAAAAAATTCTAATTTAAACAATCAATCTCATTTATCTATTAAAAAGGGAGTTTTAAATATGGCGCAAACACTTGCACAAACTAAACAAATATCTCAAAGTCATACGTTTGATGTCTCACAAAGTCATCATAAAACACCAGATGATACAAACTCACATTCTGTTATATATTCAACACAAAATTTAGACTTATGGTATGGCGAAAATCATGCATTACAAAATATTAATTTAGATATTTATGAAAACCAAATTACTGCCATTATAGGTCCATCTGGTTGTGGCAAATCAACATATATTAAAACTTTGAATCGAATGGTTGAGTTAGTACCTTCTGTGAAAACAGCTGGTAAAATATTATATCGAGATCAAGACATTTTTGATCAAAAATATTCTAAAGAACAATTACGTACAAATGTGGGCATGGTCTTTCAACAACCTAATCCATTTCCAAAATCAATATACGATAATATTACTTACGGTCCAAAGATTCACGGTATTAAAAATAAAAAAGTTCTTGATGAAATCGTTGAGAAATCATTACGTGGCGCTGCAATTTGGGATGAATTAAAGGATAGGTTGCACACAAATGCATATAGTTTATCCGGTGGGCAACAACAACGTGTTTGTATCGCGCGTTGTTTAGCAATTGAACCTGAAGTCATTTTAATGGATGAACCGACATCAGCATTAGATCCAATCTCAACATTAAGAGTAGAAGAGTTGGTTCAAGAACTAAAAGAAAAGTATACAATTATTATGGTTACACATAATATGCAACAAGCAGCTCGTGTATCAGATAAAACTGCATTTTTCTTAAATGGTTATGTCAATGAATATGATGATACTGATAAAATTTTCTCTAACCCATCAAACAAGAAAACAGAAGATTATATTTCAGGAAGGTTTGGTTGATATATAATGGCAATAATTAGACAACGATATCAGGAGCAACTTGATGATTTAATAAAAGAATTACGTCGGTTAGGTGCAAATGTCTATGTGAGTATTGAAAATGGTATAAAATCATTAAGTATTGACGATAGAGGCTTTGCACGACAAACAGTTAAAAACGATAAACATATCAATCAATTAAATTATGATATTAATGAGCGAGTTATCATGTTAATTACAAAGCAACAGCCCATTGCGAGTGATTTGCGTATGATGATTTCTTCATTAAAAATCGCCTCCGATTTAGAAAGAATAGGAGATAATGCCTCGAGTATTGCCAATATTCGATTGCGTACAAAGATTACAGATGATTATGTGTTAACCCGTTTAAAGACAATGGGTAAATTAGCTATGTTAATGTTAAAGGATTTAGATCAAGCATTTAAAAAGAAAGATACCGTATTAATAAGAGAAATAATCGAGCGTGATGAAGATATCGATGACTTATATAGTCATATTATTAACGCAACGTATCTTATTGATAACGATCCATTTGTCGCTGCACAAGCTCATTTAGCAGCAAGACATTTAGAACGTATTGGTGATCATATTATTAACATCGCTGAAAGTGTTTATTTTTATTTAACAGGTACACATTACGAACAATAACTTAAAGTTATTACTATAAAATCCCTTACGATAAATATATATTTCTATTATTCATAAACCCTCAAAAAAACCAAGATTCTCACAATTAGTAATGTGAAAATCTTGGTTTATATTGTTCTACTATAAATTGTCTCGCATCTTAGTTATTTGCTTGCTCAATTTCATCTGTTAATTTTTCAACTTCATCGACTAAATCAGAAATATATTTAATTGTAGATTTAAGTGGCTGTTCTGTAGTAATGTCTACACCTGCAATGTTTGCAAGTTCGACAGGTGATACACTACCACCTTTTTTCAATGTTTCTAACCAAGCATCAACAGCTGGTTGGCCTTCATTTTTAATCTTTTGAGAAACGACAGTTCCGATTGTTAAGCCAGCAGAATACGTATACGAATATAATCCCATATAGTAATGAGGTTGACGCATCCATGTTAATTCAGCACCCTCAGTCATATCTACTGCATCTCCGAAAAATTGTTTATAAACATTTAGCATTATTTCATTTAATGTCGGCGCATTTAAAGATTCACCTTGATCTACTTTGTGATACACTTCACGTTGATAAGCAGCTTCTAATAAATGGGTAACCATATTATGATAATATGTTCTAGATAAAATTGAGCCAATAACCCAACGCTTAAATCTTGGATTATCACTTGTGTTAAATAAATAATTGGCCATCAACATTTCATTCATTGTAGAAGGGGCTTCAACAAAGTACATTGATGCTTCTGATTCAAGATATTGTTGATGTTTTTGAGCTAATGTAAAATGACCTGCATGACCTAATTCATGTGCTAAGACAAATGCTTCAGCCATTTTACCAGTCCAAGAAATAAACACATATGAATGTGTAAAGTATGGACTTGCACAAAATGCGCCTGTATCTTTACCTTTATTTTGTGCAAAATCAATCCATCGCTGATCGTATGCTTCACGTAACATGTTTGTATAGTCATCACCTAAAACACTTAACGCACCGAAAATATAATTTTTTGAGTCTTCAATTGAAATCTCTGGTTCATAATCAGGGTCTACAGAAATCTTCAAGTCTTCAAAACGCATGTTATCTAATCCGTGAATACGTTGTAAAAGTTTAGCATATTTCTGCATAACTGGTGCCAAGTCACGCATAATCATATCGATTTGACGGTCAAACATATCACGCGTTACTTCTTGACTATGTAATAAATAATCGATGACTGATTCAAATCCACGTAAATCAGCTTCAATTTTTTCTTGTTGTACTTGCATATTATATGTAGCCGCGGTAGTATGCTGATATTTTCGAATCCCATCGCTAAACGATTTGAAACTTTTACGTCTAAACTCAGGATCTTTATTATCTTCATAATCATTTTCAAACGTAGCATAGTCGACAGGGTACGTTGTACCATCATGTTCAAATGAATCGAATGTAATATCTAGCATTTTTGTCGTGCCGTATAAATCGTAAGGACTGTTTAGCGTAGGTGATAAAGTTGCTAATACTTGTTCTACCGACGCAGATAATTGGAATGGCTTTTGTTTTATTAACTGTTTAATATAGTGTTGATATGGACATGATTCTTCTAATTGTTGAAGTATTTCTTCTGGTAATTCAAGTATTTCTGACTCTACAAATGATAATTGGCTAACAATTTTACCGTATGTAGTAGATAATTTAGCGCTCAATACTTGTGCCTCGATATTACTAGTATCTACACTTAAACGTAGTTCTGCATAATTACTTAAGCGATCTAAGGCAATTAAAATATTTTCTAATTCAGCTAAAGCAGTATTAATTTGTTCGATTGAATTTAATGTTGTTGCATATGTATGATGAAATTGATTTGCTTGTTGTACTAGAGCGTCAATACTTTCATAATATTGTTGATCATCTTTAAATAAGTCTACTAAATCCCATGTTTCTGAAACAGGAACATCTTCTCTTAAAGGTAAACCTTGAGACATATAATCACTCCTTTGGTATAATACATTCATTATACATAATTTTGTCTCCTAAACGATAATGTTACGATTTCCATGTCGCAAGGAACAATGATTTTTCTAATAGTAGATAGAATATTGCTTGAAACTGACTGCTATTGTTTAAGTTTTTAAAAATTTATAATAAAATGTATACAAGGAAAGTAATGAAATAAAAGGAGAATGAATATGACATTATTCGATATGCCTAATTATTTATGGATCACAACATTAATAATGATTTTATTAACAATATTCTGTTGCTTAGTTTTAAATAAATGGTTTGTATCTGCAGTAATTACATTTGTTATATTAGGTGTGCTTGCATTTTTTATTCCAAATTTTCAAGATATAAAATATCAACCATTATTAGGATACGCTGCATTTTTAGCGATTATGAGTTTATTAATTAGTTTTCTATTATGGTATTTTACTAGAAATTGGCGTAAAGAAAGAAAAGCGCGTAAATTAGAAAAGCAAATTGAAAAATACGGCTATGAGGGCGCTGAACTTCGCCGTAAAGATAAAAAATAATATTCGACAACTATATGCACAAAATCATCGACTTTTAAGTTACACTGCAGTAACAATTATTTCGAAAGAGGTGGAATACAGTGCTATAGTTGTTTTTGTTTTGACTTTTTTATATTTTACATGGTTGACTTGATTCAAAATATTATATTTTATAATGATTTTGTTAAAAAATTAAATATACTTCAATTTCTTTATGGATAATACTATAATGAACGTTGGTTCTTAATATGTAAGTTGCATATACATGCGCCATTCTCATGTAAAAAGAAAGTGTTAGTAACTTACACAAGGAGGGGGACTATTATGTTCATAATAAAGTCTATGTTGTATAGACTGATGCAAATGATAGTTGTTTTATTTGTTATTTCTACACTTACATTCATTTTAATGAAATTATCACCAGGCAATCCTGTTGATAAAATATTACATCTTGATGTAGCACAAGTGGCGACGGAACAAATAAATGCAACCAAAGATAAATTGGGATTAAATGATTCTTTATTGGTACAGTGGTGGCATTGGATGAATCATTTATTACATTTTAATTTAGGAAAAAGTTTTGAATCAAAAGAACCGGTAACACAGATATTATTCAACTATGCACCCATAACATTACTCATATCATTTTCAACATTAGTAGTGTCGTTATGCATATCTATACCGCTCGGCATTATAGCAGCCAAACGATTTCATAAGTGGACGGATAAAGTGATTAGAGTGATCTCAACACTATCGATTAGTTTACCAGCGTTCTTTATCGGTATTATTTTATTATTTATTGTCACAAATTTAATGAATATAGATAGCGTTATACTAAGTCAGTTTATATTACCTGTAATCACGCTATCTTTAGGTATGTGTGCATACATCATTCGTTTAGTGCGTTCTAATTTATTGATGTTATTGCAAAGTAATATCGTACAAGCATCAAGATTACGCGGTATGAATGAACGTTATATTTTAATTCATGATTTACTAAAACCAACAATTTTGCCGATTATCCCATTACTAGGGATTTCACTTGGCAGTCTAATAGGTGGTACTGTAGTGATTGAAAATTTATTTGATATACCTGGTATTGGTTATCTATTAATGGATAGTATTAAATCTCGAGATTATCCTGTTATTCAAGGATGCGTGTTATTTATTGGCTTCTTCGTTGTTATTATCAATACGATTGCTGATTTATTAACGTTATTACTTGATCCGAAGCAGCGTTTACAATTAGGAAATCCAAAAAGCAAAACCAATACACCATTGATATCAGAAAGTAGTGACCGCCATGCATAAAATATATTCAAAGAATAACCTGATATTTTTTGTATTCGTTGCATTTATTTTTGTGGTAATTGTACTGCAATTCTTTGTCAGTAGTGAAAATGCAACCAAAGTCAATTTATCACAAACTTTTGAACCTATTAGTTGGTTGCATTTATTAGGAACTGATGATTATGGGAGAGATTTATTTACCCGAATTATTATCGGTGCACGTTCAACATTGTTTGTTACTGTTTTAACATTAATAGCTATCGTTGTCATAGGTGTTACACTAGGTCTATTTGCCGGATATAAAAAAGGGTGGATTGAACGATTAGTGTTAAGGTTTATTGATGTTGGTCTAAGTATTCCAGAATTTATCATCATGATTGCTTTAGCAAGCTTTTTTCAACCATCTTTATGGAATTTAGTTATCTCAATTACAGTAATAAAATGGATGAATTACACAAGGTTGACTAGAAGTATAGTTAATAGCGAAATGAATAAGCCTTATATAAAAATGGCACAATTATTTCATGTACCTACAAGAACAATATTAATACGTCATTTAACACCTAAAATTATACCGGCTATTATCGTTTTGATGGTCGTTGATTTCGGTAAAATCATTCTATATATAAGTTCACTATCATTTATTGGGTTAGGTGCACAACCGCCAACACCAGAGTGGGGCGCTATGTTACAACAAGGTCGTGATTTTATTTCGTCTCATCCAATTATGTTGATTGCACCTGCTTCAGTCATTGCTATAACTATTTTAATTTTTAATTTAACCGGTGATGCACTAAGAGATAGATTGCTGAAACAACGGGGTGAATATGATGAGTCTCATTGATATACAAAATTTAACAATAAAGAATACTTGTGAGAAATCTCTTATTAAAGGGATTGATTTGAAAATTTTTAGTCAACAGATTAATGCCTTGATTGGAGAGAGCGGCGCTGGAAAAAGTTTGATTGCTAAAGCCTTACTTGAATATTTACCATTTGATTTAACCTGCACGTATGATTCGTACCAATTTGATGGAGAAAATGTTAGTAGATTGAGTCAATATTATGGTCATACAATTGGCTATATTTCTCAAAATTATGCAGAAAGTTTTAACGACCATACTAAATTAGGTAAACAGTTAACTGCGATTTATCGTAAGCATTATAAAAGTAGTAAAGAAGAGGCTTTGTCCAAAATTGATAAGGCTTTGTCGTGGGTTAATTTACAAAGCAAAGATATATTAAATAAATATAGTTTCCAACTTTCTGGGGGCCAACTTGAACGCGTATACATAGCAAGCGTTCTCATGTTGGAGCCTAAATTAATCATTGCAGACGAACCAGTTGCATCATTGGATGCTTTGAACGGTAATCAAGTGATGGATTTATTACAGCATATTGTATTAGAACATGGTCAAACATTATTTATTATCACACATAACTTAAGTCATGTATTGAAATATTGTCAGTACATTTATGTTTTAAAAGAAGGTCAAATCATTGAACGAGGCAATATTAATCATTTCAAGTATGAGCATTTGCATCCGTATACTGAACGTCTAATTAAATATAGAACACAATTAAAGAGGGATTACTATGATTGAGTTAAAACATGTGACTTTTGGTTATAATAAAAAGCAGATGGTGCTACAAGATATCAATATTACTATACCCGATGGAGAAAATGTTGGTATTTTAGGCGAAAGTGGCTGTGGTAAAAGTACGCTCGCTTCATTGGTTCTTGGCTTGTTTAAACCTGTTAAAGGAGAAATTTACTTAAGTGACAATGCTGTGTTACCGATTTTCCAACACCCTTTAACTAGCTTTAACCCTGATTGGACGATTGAGACCTCATTAAAAGAAGCGTTATATTATTACAGAGGCCTAACTGATAATACTGCTCAGGATCAATTATTATTACAACATTTATCTACTTTTGAGTTGAACGCGCAATTATTGACTAAATTACCAAGCGAAGTGAGTGGCGGACAATTACAAAGATTTAATGTCATGCGTTCGTTATTAGCACAGCCTCGCGTTTTAATATGTGATGAGATAACTTCAAATTTAGATGTTATAGCTGAACAAAATGTAATAAATATATTAAAAGCGCAAACGATTACGAACTTAAATCATTTTATCGTTATTTCTCATGATTTATCCGTGTTACAACGCTTAGTTAATAGAATTATCGTTCTTAAGGATGGCATGATAGTCGATGATTTTGCAATAGAGGAATTATTTAATGTTGATAGACACCCTTATACAAAAGAATTAGTGCAAGCATTTTCATATTAGTTATTTAAGAATGCGATAATTCTAGACTTGTTATAAAATATAGATAAATCAAGTATTTTAATCTAGACACTTATCTATTTTATTTTCTTTATTTAAAAATAATAATAAAAAGGAGTATCATTAATGGGATTACTTGATATTGCAAGTATTCGTTCTATAGAAAGAGGCTTTAATTATTATCAAAGTGAATGCGTCATTAACTTAAAATCATTTTCAGAAACGCAGCATGAGGCTGAAGTAAAGGGCAGTGGCAACAAAGTATATCGTTGTTATATTGATATGGAACATCCTAGAAAATCCATATGTAATTGTCCTCATGCTGATGGAAGACGAGTGATATGTAAACATATGATTGCATTACTCTTTACAGCTAGTCCAGAAGCAGCAAATAAACATATAATGATGTTAAACGAAGTTGAAGAAGACTATCAATTACGCAGAAATATGTGGATTGATAGTCTTAAAGAAATGATTAATGATATGAGTGAAGAAGAACTCCGCGATGCATATTTAAACATGTTAATTGAACATGGAGAAATGGCAGAATTATTTGGATTAGATGAAGAGGAAGAAATGTTCGAGGACGAATTTTATTAAAATAGCCCCTATCGATTGATAATGATTATCATTTGATAGGGGTGTTTTTATTTATATGATTTTAAGACTTTGTAAATAGCTTGTGCATTATTATTGATGTGTTTGATTTTATCAAGTTTCAATATTGCGTGTGTGTATGCTTCTGATGGTCCTATAATATAGCCACTACTAGCATGTTGTAACATGACAATATCATTGTGGTCATTACCAAATGCTATATATTTAACATCTGCATCAAATATATATTGTAATGCAGTATATTTGTTAATATTTTGCGCTGTTATATCAATGTTATACTCATTTGAATGGTGAATCATTTCCAATTCTTGATGGTATTTATCTAGCTCGTCTAATATAGTTGTAATTTGTGCCGGGTCTATATTTAATAAAATAATCTTGATTGGCGTGTCGATATTTGCAACATCAATACAACTGGCCAGCTTATGTGGATCTAAACGCTCAAAAATCGCGTTCTCAGCGTCAAGTTGTGCAGCATAATTCCAATCATCATCAATAATATAATCTAACTCATACTTTTGAATTATTTTTAAGATATGGTGGTATGTATCAGTATGAATTGGTTTGATAACAGAAATCTTTGATTGCTGTGAAATCATAGCACCATTTGCGCCAATTAATGTGTGCTGATGAAATACTGATGGTAAAACTGGCAACAAATCACGAATCGGACGTGCTGATGCAAATATAAGTTCATGACCAGCATGTTGTAACTGTAACAATGTATCAATAATAGTCTGGTCAATTAATCGGCCGTCAAAACAAAGCGTACCGTCAATATCAAAGACAAATCTCATCAAATCACTCCAAACAATATAATATCATGATTATAGCATAAGTAAGTTATGCGGCGATATTAGATAATGATTATGATGTAGGGTACCTTTTGCGTCACACACATATAACTTCCTATAATATATATTATGTAAACTAGAATGTGAAATTCCATAAGGGGACTTATATAACTTCGAGTTTGTATAAGTCGTTTTGATTATTAGTAAAGTATGTTTGTAGTTACTATTAACTTTTTATTTAACACATGCTATTTTATCAATACCTCTATTATTAGGATTAGTACATAAATAAACTAAAATTAACGCGACAAAATTTAGAAAATCTATAAAAATAAATAAGATTTGTGCAGATTGAGTTTGATATATGACCAAAAGTATTGAAAGTAAAAATAGTAGGATTAATATTAATTTTAAACAAGATATAATTAATGGTAAACATCTGACAACTGGTTTTCGTTCTTTTAATAAAGAACACGAAAAGAATAACCACATTATTATAGAAAAGTTACACACTAGATATGTACTAAAAGAAATACCACCTTCTTGTATGACATATCTAAATAAGTTCACAGCAAATTCATGATTATTATGAATATTTGACTCACTAATTAAACTAATTGTAAATTCTGCAGTGAATCCTTGAATAATCAACGAAATTCCATTAACTAAAAAGTATAATAATAGGAATAACGTACTTATAATATTATTATAGTTATTATCTTTTTTGATGTCATTGAATCTAAAAAAGAAATTGAATGGAATTAACACACAGGCAATGTATGCTATTCCTTTTGATATATGATCCAAACCGTAATATCCCTTTAAATGTGTATAATATTTTAATGCTTCATATGTAGTTAAATTATTTTTCGAAGGTGGAAATAATAATTTCTGGAAAATAAAACTCATAAAAATCCAAAATAACATAATGAGCATCAGAATAATAAAAGTGTTTTTGGCATGTTTTTCAATTCGATTCATTTTTTAACTACCTCACTTACTTGCATTTCATACTCAGATAACCATTATTTTATATTATATATTATAAAAATATTATCATTAAAACTCAAATATGACGCTATATATTTTATGTTTTGCATAATCTTTTAATCATAAAACTAAATCAATAAAACATCATTATAATGAAAAACATTAGATTGACAAATACATACTAGTTTTTCTTAGTGTGAAATAATTAAAATTTCGCTAAAAAAAGCATAAAAAAGAGCCTATAGTATCAATAACTATAAGCCCTAACATCATTTACATCTATTTCTTTAATTTTTTACGTAATTTATCCAATGTTGTGAACAACCAATATTTCACTTTATGAATTGGTTTATAGAAATCCCCTATTAATTCTTCGATTTGTACATTAAATCCACGTTTAAAGCGGTATACGCCATAATCTTCACTGTTTTCCGTAAAATCACCTGATAAACCATAGAAATTATAACGATCATAGCCATTATCGAAGCAATAGTTAATCATAAACCAATGCATCATGTATGGTCCCATAAATTGATTATATTTTTCTGATGAACCACCAGAGAAATAATTCACTTCATATGCATTTGCAAAATAAACGCCAGAAGCAAGGTTTAGAATTGGGCCGTCCGTTTTGCTCAATTCACTTGCATTCAATAATTCATGCTGATCATGATCAATTTGCTTATCTAATTCTGCAATTTTCTTCATTTGTTTATCTGATTTGTTTTCTTTCGCCATCATTTGATCACGACGATTTTCTTTGTCATTCAATTCCTGTTGCAACTTTAACACATATTCATCAAGGTCAATATATGCTAATGGTACTAATACTTTATCTCCATATGTGTCAATAAAGTTATAAAAATAATCATCTGTTTTTGATACAAATCCAGCACGCTCTTCAGTTTCACGATATAAATCTAAGAAAAGATTGAACTCATCACGTTCAAGGAATCTGACTTTAACACCATAGTTTATCGCTTTATTAATATTACGTTTACGTTGACTATCAAATGTCTTTTTCAATGTTTCGGGTGTTTTACCTTCAAGGTTTAATACGCCCATCCATCGTACTTGGCTCGATGTATCATACTCAGTTGTAAAGCCATGATGCTCGTAACCATGTGATTTAAACAAGTTTACTAAGGCATCATTTTTCTCGCGACCTTCAAATGGCACGATATCTTTATCATATAGATGATATAACCAATACGGATCTAATTTAACATATAAACATTGATGTTGCTGTAAATATTTATCTAACTCTTTTAAATAATAATCAACTAATCCTAAATCTGAAAAATCCATTACTGGACCACGATTCGAATAGTAAACATAACTTCCCATAGTAGGAATTTTAGAGAAAAGGCTTGCTGCAATTACTTTGTTATTGTCGTCTTTAATACCTAATAAAACTACTTCAAAGCCATCATTCTCACGGGTAACTATATTTTCTTTTACTTGGAAATAATGACTTTCCAATGATGGATTTTGTACAAAGTTGTCAAATTCGGTAACAGTTAACTCTGTAAATTTCATGTTTTGATAATTCCCTTCCTAAAAAATTCTGTCTTTAACTTTTTTAAGTGCGGTATATGCTGCGTAAACAGGTTTATTAATTGGTTTAATAAAGTCACCAACATATTCAATAATTTCAGCATTGTAACCTTTTTTGAATTTAACTACACCAGCATCTTCAGCATCTTCTGTAAATTTACCACTAACACCATAGAAATTATAACGGTCAATGCCATGATTTAATGCATAATTAATCATTTCCCATTGCACTGCATAACTTCCGGCAAAATGACGGAATGCATTTGATGTACCACCAGCATAATAAACAACTTCAAATGGATTGATAAAGAAGAAACCAGCAGAGATAGGTAATTCATTACCATGTTCTTCTTGTAGACGTTTACCTTCTTCAATCTTTTGCTCATTTGCATCAAGTTGTTGTTGTAAGTTATCTCGCTTGTTATGCGCTTTTTTGTTTTCAGGACGTTTTTCAATATCCTTTAATGCTTTATTTAAATCTTTATTTAAAATATCACGCTCTTCATTTAGTTCTTTAATATATTCATCAAAATTGATATACGCTAAAGGTACTAACACACGATCTTTGTAGTATTTTAAGCGATTGTAGTAAAATTTGTCATCACGATCAGCGAAAGCTTTTGATTCTGACGTATCTTCCATAAATGATCTAAAAATTGGCAGTTCTTCTTCAGATAAATATCTTACTTTAACACCATTCTTTTTAACTTTTTTCGTGTTTCTTTTTCTAAGTCCATCCATATTTTTAATGATGTCATCTGCTGTTTTATCTTTTAAATCTAACACTGAGTGATAACGAATTTGTAGCACAGGATCAAACCCTTTATGGAATCCAGTATGTTCAAATCCTAAGTTACTCATTTTATCAAAGAACCAATCATTACCAGCATTACCTGTAATCTCGCCATCATGATTCAAGTATTGATATGGTAAATATGGATCGATATGTAGGTATAGACAACGATGTTTTTTAACATATTTTGATAATTCATTAAAGAAAAAGTGTACGAGTTCTTGATTTTCATAATCGATCACTGGACCGCGATTTGAATAAAAATACTTGAACACTTTCATAACAGGTACAGCAGTAAGTAAGCAAGCTGCAATAACCTCGTTATTATTGTTTTTTATTCCCACTAAATGTGTTTCATAACCTTCAGCAAGTTTTAACTCATAGTGGCCAACAGTTTGCGTGAAATGACTGTATGGCATGCTATCTGTAAAGGCACCAAACTCTTTAGCTGTTAAATTTGTAAACTTCATTATCATTACTCCTATTTGTCTCTCGTTAATTAATTTCATTTCCGTATTTGCAGTTTTTCTATTTCCCCTCTGCAAATGTCAAAAATAATAAATCTAATCTAAATAAGTATACAATAGTTAATGTTAAAACTAAAACATAAACGCTTTAATTGCGTATACTTTTATAGTAATATTTAGATTTTTGCATACAATTTCAAAAAAGTAATATGAACGTTTGGGTTTGCTCATATTACTTTTGTATCATTTCTATTCAATTTTACAATTCACCGTTTTTCACTTTTTCAAACAGTATTCGACTAATTTTTTTAAATCAAGTAAACTTAATTATTCAATGTTTGTTGGATAGATTGTAAATATTTAATGATTTCCTCACGCGTGTTAGATTTAAATCGCTTAACGATTTCGCTACCAATGACAATGCCATCTGCAACCTCTTTTATATCTGCAACATGTTGTGGTGTTCTTATACCAAATCCTGCGACAACTGGCACATTGGCTATCGCTTTAATTGACTCAATTTTTCGTTTTAATTCTGGATGAAACGCACCGTTTTGCCCTGTTGTCGCATTCATCGTCACAGTATAAATAAAGCCTTCCGCATGGGATACGATATCTTTTATACGTTTGTCATCAGTAGTCATCGCAACTAACGATATGATTTTGACGCCATAGTGACTAAATTGTTGTTTTAAACTTTGCGATAATTCATATGGTAAATCAGGAATAATTAAGCCGTAGACACCAGTATCTCGACATTTTTCAAAAAACGCTTGTTCTCCATAATGACAAATAATATTATAATACGTCATTAATACATAGTTACACTTAATTTGATCACCATGTTTTTCTAATTGATTGAAAATATAATCTATCGTGATGCCTTGTTTAATCGCTTGTTGACCTGCTTCCATGATAACTGGACCATCAGCAACCGGATCAGAGAAAGGTACTCCAATTTCAATTATATCTGCACCATTTTCACTCAACAATGTTGCATTTTCAATCAAATCTTTATTGCCCATAATATAAGGTATAAATAATTTAGTCATTTGCAAGACCTCGCTCTGCCATATATTGTCTAATTGTTTCCATATCTTTATCGCCACGTCCAGAAATAGTTACTACAATAATATCTTCTTTCGACATCGTAGGCGCTAGTCTTTCAACATAACTCAGTGCATGTGCACTTTCAATTGCAGGTATAATACCTTCATGTTTTGTAAAGTTGATTAAAGCATTCATTGCTTGTGTATCACTTGCATTTTCAAAAGTTACTCTACCAATGTCGTGGTAATAAGAATGTTCTGGTCCAATACCAGGATAATCAAGTCCTGCTGAAATAGAATGTGCTAGTTGCACTTGCCCATCTTCATCTTGAATTAAATACATTTTAGTACCATGTAATACGCCAGGTGATCCTTTGCCAATTGCAAGTGCATGTTTATCAGTATCCTCGCCTTGACCTGCGGCTTCAACACCGTATAATGCAACATCATCTTTAATAAATGGATAAAATGTACCGATTGCATTTGAGCCACCACCGATACATGCTACAATTGCATCCGGAAGTCGACCTTCTTTCTTCAATATCTGTGATTTTATTTCTTTACCAATCACACTCTGAAAATCTCTAACAATCGTTGGGAACGGGTCTGGACCTAATGCAGAACCTAATAAATAATGTGTATCATCTACATGACTTACCCAATATTGCAATGCTTTATTAACTGCATCCGATAAAGTCCCTTGACCATCTTCAACTGCCACAACCTTTGCACCAAGTAATTCCATTCTAAATACATTAAGTTGTTGTCTTTTAATATCTTCACTTCCCATAAAGACAACAAGTTCCATATCAAATAATGCAGCAACCGTAGCACTAGCTACACCATGTTGGCCCGCACCAGTTTCAGCAACAAGCTTCTTCTTGCCCATTCTTTTAGCAAGCAACGCTTGACCTAACGCATTATTAATTTTATGGGCGCCTGTATGATTTAGATCCTCTCGTTTCAAATATATTTTAGCGCCACCTAGGCTTTCAGTATATGATGCAGCATATGTAAGTGGCGTCGCGCGTCCTACATACTCTGATAAATAGTATTCCAGTTCTCTTTGAAACTCTGGGTCTGCTTTTGCCTCTTTATAAGCTTTTTTCAACTCAATAATTGCTGGCATTAATGTTTCTGGAACATATTGCCCTCCGTATTCACCAAAGAAACCTAATTCATCTGCTTCCGTTTGTATTTGTTTATTCATTATCTCTATCTCCTTTCACAATATTTACAATTGCTGTCATTTTTTCTATATCTTTTCGCCCATTTACTTCTATACCTGATGCAAGATCAAAACCTTGATGTGATAATTTAAGTTGATTAACTGTTTGAATATTTTCAGAGTTAATGCCTCCTGCTATCAAGTAAGGTATGTCTTTTATGTGCTTCAAAATAGTCCAGTCATATGTTTGACCGGTACCACCATACGACACTGAGGGTGTGTCGATAATAAATAAATCTACGAACTCTTTATATTTATTTATGTTTTGGATTATGTTGTCATCTGCAGCTAAAGCTTTAGTGATTTTAATGCTTGAATATTTCTTTTTAATTTCCTGTATAAAATCAATAGATTCTGTGCCGTGTAACTGTATTGTGTTAATTGACGTATTGCTTAATACGTGTTCAATTGTTGTTAAATCAGGATTTACCATGACACATACTTTATCGATATGATTTGGAACAGCAGACGCTAACTTTTTTATTTGGATAATTGTTTGATGCCTTTTACTTTTTTCATAATGGATGAAACCTATCGCATCAATAGGTAATTGACTGGCCGCTGTAACATCCTTTATTGATGTAAAGCCACAAAATTTCAATTTCATCATGACTTCACCTTTTGCATTTTCAGTTGTGGTAAAAATTCAGATAGATTGTCACAACGCATAAGCGCCTCACCTATTAGTAAGCCATCGATACCACTATGCAAGATTTTTCTTACATCAGATGCATCGTGAATACCACTTTCAGAAATATAATAATGATTTGGTTTTTTATTTTCTAAAATAGTATTTGTATGTTCCACATTTGTAACAAATCGTTTTAAGTCCCTGTTATTTACACCAATCAATTTAGCATTAACCTTATAGGCACGTTCTAATTCATGGCGATCATGTACTTCAACTAACACTTCTAGATTTTGCGATATAGCGTAGTTATATAAATCTTTCAATTGTTTATCAGATAAGATGTTAACGATCAATAAAATCATAGATGCACCAGCTTGTTTAGCAACATCAATTTGAAGCGGGTCTATAATAAAGTCTTTGCATAATACGGGTAATGTTGTTTTTGTCGTCAATGCTTGTAATCTTTCAAAACTACCACCAAAGTACTTTTCATCAGTTAAAATGGACACGGCATTTGCACCATATTGGTCATAATCTGAGATTTGTTGCGATAAATCTCGTTCAGGTAAGTCATTAACTGTAGGACTCTTCGATTTAATTTCTGCAATAATTGCTAGCTTTGGTTCTTTCTCAATTGCGTTTATAAAAGATTTTTTATTCTGAATCTTCACACTTTTCAAGGTATTAAGTTTGTCTTGATAATAGCCATTTTGTAAAAGTGACTGTTTATATTTAACAATTTCTGATAAAATCGTCATATTATTCACCTCTCATTTGATGGTATTTTTCCAATGCTTCACCATTATCAATCAATGTAGTTGCAAGTTCTATGCCTTCTGCGATGGTATCCACTTTCTCTGCAACATAAAGGCTTAAACCCGCATTTAGTAAGACAACATCACGTCGACTTGACTGATCTTTACCATTCAAGATATTAAGGGAGATTGCTAAATTTTCTTCAGGTGAACCGCCTTTAAAATCACTATTCGGCGCATGTTTCAAACCATAATCAGTCGCATTTAATGTGTAATTTTTGATTTCTCCATCTTCAGTCAATTCATATATCAAATTATCACCAGATAGTGTTGCTTCATCCATAGCATTTGCACCATGTAAAACGATTGCACGTTTTCTACCTAAATCTTTAATCGTTTTAGCAACTAACTTTAACTTTGTAGGATCAAAGACGCCTACCATTTGATACGTTAAGTGATATGGATTAATTAATGGACCCACAAGGTTTAATATTGTAGGCTTTCCAATCATTTTTCTAACTGGTTGCATATACTTCATGATTGGATATGATTCAGTTGCACCAATGAATACAAGGTCTTTTTCATTTAATTGGTTAGGTGTATCATCAACAGTTGTTGTTTGTATGTTCATTTGATTTAACAAATCCGTACTACCTGAATTTGAGGTAATACTTTTATTACCATGTTTTATAACTTTTACGCCAGCACTTGCTACAACAAAAGCAACAGTCGTTGAAATGTTGAAACTATTTGACTTGTCACCACCTGTGCCGCACACACACATAGCCCCTTCATAACATGGTTGATGTGGATACATTGTATTAATTAAGCTACGTACAATATATGTTAATTCTTGTTGTTGGATTTCTCGCTCCGAATAGGAACTAAGTAATTCATATTTAATATCAGTTCCAATACTAGGAGAAATAAGTATATCGATTAGCTCTTTAATGTCGCTTTCAAGTAATATAGTTTCAGTTTTTATTCTTGTTAGTAATGTCATGGTTTTCATCCTTCCTTCACTAGATTAATGAAATTTGTAATTATTTTGACACCATAGTCTGTAGCAAATGATTCAGGATGGTACTGAATACCATAATGCGGTCTTTCTTTATGCTCGAATGACTGTATACAATCTTTGGTACGTCCAGTAATTTTCAATTCTTCTGGAAAATTGTCAGGGTTACTTATTAATGAATGATATCTCATAATTGAAAACTGTTCTGGTATATCTTGATATAACAGATGTTGATGATGCGATATAACCTTTAGTGTATCAACTTTGCCGTGCATAACCTTGTCGCCTTTAATGACTTCTCCACCGTAGTAACAAGTCAGTGCCTGAGCCCCTAAACAAATACCTAAAATGGGTTTGTGTTGATAGGTTGATATGATTTTCATTAACTGTTGATCGTCTAATGGATGCCCTGGACCAGGAGATATAATAACAGCGTCCACCGATTGATTCAGCACATTATCATCATCAGGGTATTGAACAATGACGTCAGTATGTTGAGCAACAATATCCACTAGGTTATATGTAAAGGAATCATAATTATCTACAACTAAGATCATGGGCTCACCTCCAATAAGCTTTTAGCTTTCAATTTCGTTTCATTCAGTTCTTTTTCAGGAATAGAATCATATACAACGCCACAACCAGCTTCTACGTTGATATACTGCTCATCTATCATCATCGTTCGAATTGCTAATGCAAAATCTAAGTTATGATTACAATTTATGTATCCAACACCACCACTATAAACGCCCCGTTTATGTGGATATTGTTCATATATTCTTTCAATTGCACGTAATTTTGGTGCACCTGAAACGGTACCTGTTGGTAATAAATTCGCAATAACTGTCATTGGCGATAAATTTTGATTTATTTTACCTGTGACTTCACTTACGATATGCATAACATGTTCATATTTTTCAATAACCATTAATTTAGTAATTTTTGAGGTACCGATTTTACTTACTCTATGAATATCATTACGTCCTAAATCAACTAGCATACGATGTTCGCTGCATTCTTTTGGATCATTAAGTAGTTGTTTCATATTCTCATTATCTATTTGTGTCGTCTCACCACGTTGAATCGTACCTGCAATAGGATTAGTTGTTACAATTTGATCTTTGACACTTACGAAACTTTCGGGAGAACTACCGACAATATATGGTTGATCGATATTAAGATAATACATATATGGACTTGGGTTTTGTCGTTTTAAATTTTGATACAGTTGAAACGAAAGTTGATTTAAATGCTGACTAGCATGATGCGCATATTTGTAAATTCTTGATGGCACAACTTGGAACATATCCCCTTCTGTTATTTTCTCTTTGAAATACTGAATCATTTCGATAAATCTTTCTTCAGAAATGTTTGATTGAATTTCTTTAGTTTTAAAATCAAAATCTTGTGTAGGCATGAATGGTTGGATTTTAGTTAAGTCTTCGATAGACTTAATAACTCGATTCTCAAGATCTGATTTTGTTGAATTTGAAAATTGATTCGTCGCGATGATATATAACTCATCTTTGTAATGGTCAAATACATAAACTTGTTCAACCATATATAACCTTACATCGTGCTGCTTGTGATCTTCTAATTGTATTGATTGCAATTTAGGAAATTCATGTCTTACTAAATCAAAGCTACACGTCCCAACATATCCAGATATAAATGGTAATGACTTAAGTTGCTCATCTTGAATATTATGGTAGTCTTCATTTATTTTAGTCGTTAAATAATGGTACGGTCTTTCAGTGATTTGATACGATTCTTTTAAAGTACTTACTGATAATACATCATTATCTAAAGTTAAAGTGCCATAAATATCAAAAATAACAACTGAATAGCGACCTTTAGTTTGTTGTTGATTTGTACTTTCCAAAATGATCTTCTTGGAATGAAGTTGTGCTAAAACTTCGGGCGTTACATTTGCTTTTATTTTTTTATAAAATATATCCATTCTATACGCTCCTTTCAAAAAAGCGCCAGCATCCTTATCAATATAAAGGACGCTGACGCGTGGTACCACCTAAATTAACCGAATATTCGAAATATTCATAGTTCACTCTTTACTATATATAATTTTTCTGTTGCAGACAAAACCCAATTTCATTAATCTCGGTGTTAGTTCACATCATCCACTAACTTTCTGTTGCTACCTTTAATTAACTACTACATTTTGTCTAAATAAAAAGACACCACATAACGCATATACCTGTAAGGACGCGTTACCGTGGTGCCACCTTAGTTAACATAATTCATGTTCACTTTCAAAACTCATTCAATTGTTTTCCAAAGTCCAATTCACAAGATATGGCGTGCTAATTCCCATCACCCATTAGCTTTCTATTTGCTACGTTTCATATCTGCTACTATTTCTTTAGAAAATTCTAATTATTTTTATAGTTCATTATATTACATAGGTCGTTCACATTTGTCAACACTAATTGTTTACTCAATTGGTGATAAGCAATATGCATATAGTAATTTCTCTGTCGCTTTAATAGAATCAATATGTGTTCGTTCCATTGCATGAGATGATTCAATGCCAGCGCCAAATAAACCATGTCTGATATCCGCACCAGCATGTAAAGCTGCTGAAGCATCTGAACCATAATATGGATATATGTCTACTTTATATGGAATGTTATTTATTTTGCAAAGATTAACTAGGTGCGATTTCAATTGCTTATGATATGGACCTGAAGCATCTTTGGCACAAATAGAAACTGTATATTCATCCGATGCTTGACCGTCTCCCAACGCGCCCATATCTAATGCAATATATTCTTTGATTTTCGAATCAATTGATGCATTTGCACCGTAACCTATTTCTTCGTTATTAGAAATATAAAATTGCGTTGTATGTGGTAATATTATTTGCTCTTCTTTTAATTTCTTTAGTAATTGTAGTATCATCGCTACGCTAGCTTTATCATCTAAATGACGAGATTTAATAAAACCTGATGACGTGATAACTGTACGTGGATCAAAGCTAACAAAATCACCTACTGAAATACCTAAACTCTTTGTATCTTCTTCTGATGTAGTTACTTCATCAATTCTTATTTCCATATGCTTTTGATCTCTAGGTATTTCATGATTATTTCTATATACATGAACACTTGTTTCATGCAGACAAATTGTTCCTGTATATATTTGACCAGCATCAGTTTTAATTTGGCAATATTCACCCTCAATCGCGTTATACGTGAATCCTCCAATTAATTCTATTGCTAAGCGACCATCTTCTTTAATTTCTTTAACCATTGCACCTAAAGTATCAACATGAGCAGTAATACAGCGTTGTACTTCATCATTTTTGCCTGGCACTGTTATTAATAACGCACCTTTATTTGTTAGTGTTGTTTGATAACTCAAGTCATTTGCATATTTTTCGACAAATTGAATTGCTTCTTCTGTGTCTCCTGAAGGACTATTAATACCTGTTAATGTTTTAATCATTTCTAATATTGGTTCCATTGATTTACCCCTCCGTTGCCATTGTGTTACTATACTCTTTATTGTAGATGATTTATCTCCGTTTATCTATTAATGCTATTATCGATTTTTATTTACTATTGCACTGTGTCAACAGCTCATTTACAATGTTATTATTCTGAAAATTTCGAAATAAGGTGATTTATATGACAACAGTTTTATTTGTTGGGCTTGGATTAATTGGTGGAAGTCTTGCTAGCAATATAAAATACCATAACCCTAATACTAATATTATTGCATACGATGCAGATACTTCTCAGTTAGATAAAGCTAAATCAATCGGCATTATTAATGAAAAATGTTTAAATTATAGTGAAGCTATTAAAAAAGCCGATGTAATTATTTATGCAACACCTGTTGCTATCACAAATAAATATCTTAGCGAGCTTATAGATATGCCAACTAAACCTGGTGTTATTGTTTCTGATACTGGTAGTACTAAAGCAATGATACAGCAACACGAATCCAATTTATTAAAGCATAATATTCATTTAGTCAGTGGTCATCCAATGGCTGGTAGTCATAAATCTGGTGTACTAAATGCTAAAAAGCACTTATTTGAAAACGCTTATTATATTTTAGTCTATAATGAGCCAAGAAATGAGCAAGCAGCAAACACGTTAAAAGAACTGTTATCACCTACTCTTGCTAAATTTATTGTAACTACTGCTGAAGAACACGACTACGTAACAAGCGTCGTAAGTCATTTACCTCATATCGTTGCATCTAGTTTAGTTCATGTTAGTCAAAAGAACGGTCAAGAACATCATTTAGTTAATAAACTTGCAGCTGGTGGTTTTCGTGATATCACTCGTATAGCTAGTAGTAATGCACAAATGTGGAAAGATATCACCTTGAGTAATAAAACGTATATTTTAGAAATGATTCGACAGCTAAAAAGTCAGTTTCAAGATTTAGAAAGACTAATTGAAAGCAATGATTCTGAAAAATTGTTATCATTTTTTGCCCAAGCTAAATCGTATCGCGACGCACTACCCGCTAAACAACTAGGTGGACTAAATACTGCGTATGATCTATATGTAGATATTCCGGATGAATCAGGTATGATAAGTAAAGTGACTTATATCCTGAGTTTACATAACATATCTATAAGCAACTTAAGAATCTTAGAAGTACGCGAAGATATATACGGTGCTTTAAAAATTAGTTTCAAAAATCCTACTGACCGAGAACGCGGTATGCAAGCATTGAGTGATTTTGATTGTTATATCCAATAATTATTAAGTCTCTTTTGATAAATTCCCATGTATTCTTAGATATTATTGTGAAATCTATTGTGATATATGAAATATTTATCTTTAGAGACTTATTTTATACGAATCACAGTTATATATTCCTTAAACCGTATAGTCATTACATTTTATGTCCAGCCATTAAACCTAATCTACCATGTTTTGTACCTGCTTCTGTAAACGATACTGCTTTGGACACAATACCTTTGCCGTATTTCAAATGTAATTGGTCTATCGTTTTAGCTAGGCATTCGTCACGTTTGCGTTGGTATTCATCTTCAAACAGACTTAACTGTCGCTCATCCTCATTAATAAATTGACTCAAAGATATACTTAGCGTACGATATAGTGCTTGTTTATTACATAATTTATCTGCAAAATGCATTACTACTTTATAAATATCTTTTTCTAAGTTTGTTGGATCTTTCAAAGTATATTGCTTATGTACACCGCCTTCATCACTATAGCCAAAGGCAAAATGTATCGTTCTTGCCACTTTTTTTCTTGCTCGAACTCTGCTAGCAACATCTTCAATTAACTCTTGCATTACTACTTTTGCTTCATCAAAATGATAATCTCTCATTAATATTTGACTTTTGCATATCGATGGATTGCTGATCTTGTGCTTTTCACGTACTTTACTCTGATCTATCCCATTCGCATGTAGATGCATATCAACACCTAAAATACCGAACTCTTTTTTTAAAAATTTATATGGATATTTCGCTAAATCTCCTATAGTAAAAATTCCTCTTTTATTCAATTTGGCTTCTGTTCGACGATTAATACCCCAAAAATCTCGCAAGGGCTGAATTGGCCATAATTTCGTTGGTACATCTTGATATCGCCATTCAGCTATACCATTTTGACTATGCTTCGCTTCAACATCCATAGCAATTTTACTTAATAACATATTAGAACCAATGCCCACAGTACAATAAATGCCTGTTTCTTCATAAATTTCACGTTTAAGTCTTTCGCAAAATGCATGTACTGTAGAACTAAATCTATGATAGCTATCAGTAACATCCATAAAAAATTCGTCAATACTATATTGGTGTAAATCTTCAGGTGGAATATAACGCAATGCAATCTTAGAAATAGCAACTGAAACATTAAGATATTTACGCATACTTGGATTGATAATGTAAATATCATTTCTATGTGGTATTTCAAACAATCGCGACCCTGTCTTGATGCCTAATTCTTTTAATTTAGGTGTCGCAGCCAATATTACAGAACCCTGACGCTTAGTATCTGCAACAACAGCTAACTTTGTTTCTAATGGATCTAGCCCCTTTTCAATACAAGAAACACTCGCAAAAAAACTTTTTTGGTCAATACATAGAACATCCCTATCTTCTAATAAATGATAATTATACACTGTTATTCCTCCCTTACTTGAATCTTATTATATACGAACACGTGTTCTATTTCAACTATTTTAGAACAAATGTTCTGTTATTTTGCAAATGAATTTTTAAGTATTACATGATATACTCAAATTAATAATGATTAGGAGGTTTGGATGATGCCAATCGTCAATGTAAAATTATTAGAAGGTCGTTCGGATGAACAATTAAAAAATTTAGTTAGCGAAGTAACTGACGCCGTAGAAAAAACAACGGGGGCAAATAGACAAGCAATTCACGTTGTTATAGAAGAAATGAAACCAAACCATTATGGTGTGGCTGGCGTAAGAAAGTCAGATCAATAATTCTTCATAAGATGCATGCCAATTAATTCTTTGAAAACGAACAAGGCGACTTCTATCTGAGTATGATAGAAATCGCCTTGTTTATTTTTAATCTTCATCTAAAAAGTCTTTAATAGCTTGTTTATTTGTGTTTTTATTAATCTGTAATGCACTACCATCAGTATTTGTATTGACATCTTCGTATGAGTTCTTGATTGGCACAGTCAATGACTTAACATCTTTTTCACCTCGGATACCAAAACTCAAACCTGTTTGGAAAATCCCTGAATCAGGAATGTTTGTATTCACATAGCCTCTTAAAATACCTGCAACTTTTGGTAATTTAACAACTGTTCTAAAATTAACCATTTCTTTTTTCAATGTTTGCATCACTTGTTGCTGACGTCGCACACGTCCGAAGTCACCTTCAGGGTCGTGACGGAATCTTGCATAACCAAGTAATTCTTTACCATTCAACCTATGGTTACCCTTTTTCAAAGATACACCAATATTTTTCGACATATCTTTTTCGACATTAATTGGTACACCTTCAGGCATTAATTCATCAATCATTTTCTCAAATCCAGTAAAATCAACTACTGCATAATATTCAGGATTAATTCCTAAATTTTTATCAAGTGTTTTTCTAAGTAGCTCTGGACCACCTAAAGCGTATGCTGAATTAATTTTGTGTTTTCCATATCCTGGAATATCTGCATAAATATCACGCATGACAGACATCATTTTCATTTTTTTATTGATAAAGTCATATTGAACAACCATGATAGAATCTGTTCTTGATTGTCCACCTTGTGCTTTATCTGCACCGAGTACAAGAATAGAAATTTTACCATCATTTTTTACTGGTCCATTAAATTGATGTACTTTAACATCTTTCGCATGTTTCTTGGAATATTCTACACCGCTATTGTAACTATGTACAATATATACAACTAATGCGATAAGTAAAATTACAACAATCAGAAGAATGATAGGTAATTTCCTAATTTTCTTCTTCTTTTTTCGCTTAGGCGCCGAAGTGCGATGTTCACTTTGACGTCTATATTCGTTGTCATTAGTTTCTTTATCCATATTTACCTACCTTATATCTTCAAAAATAGATTTTTGTGTACTATAATAATCACATATTAACGTTATATAAAAACAATTCAAAAAGCAAGTGATTTCTTAATAAATCGTACTAAGGTCTAATGAAAGGATGTCAAAAATGAATATTAATACAGCTTATTTTGCCGGAGGTTGCTTTTGGTGTATGACGAAACCATTTGACACCTTTGACGGCATAGAAAAAGTAACTTCTGGATATATGGGCGGACATATTGAAAATCCTACTTACGAACAAGTAAAATCAGGTATGAGTGGTCATTTAGAAACTGTTGAAATTCAATATGATGTTGCATTATTCTCATACAATAAGTTATTAGAAATATTTTTCTCAGTCATTGACCCATTAGATACAGGTGGTCAATATCAAGACCGTGGTCCTCAATATCAAACAGCTATTTTCTACACTAATGATCATCAAAAAGAACTCGCTGAGACTTATATCGAGCAGCTTAAAAATACGATTAATGCTGATAAGGCAATTGCAACAAAAATATTACCCGCGTCACAATTTTACAAAGCCGAAGACTATCACCAAGATTTTTATAAGAAAAATCCAGAGCGCTATGCAGAAGAACAAAAAATACGCCAAGAATACAAAAATAAGCAATAACATTTATACTTGATGAAACTGATTGGACTGATAATAAAAGTTAGGCGACTTAACTTAAGCTCATTTCAATATTAAAATACGGTACAGATAGGAAACTTAAATATTCTTATCTGTACCGTTTTTTATAAATCATTCTTTATAGAAACCAAAAAATCCAAGCGCTTCAGGCATAACTGTATACCTCTTAGCACTTGGATTTTAATTATTTGTGACGTATTACACGCATTACTTTAGAAAGTGATTCCCAAAGCGAATTATCTTTACGATAAACTAAAAAGCGTGGTTCCCAATTCGGATTATATTTAGATTTATAACGACGTAATCCTTGGAAACGATATAGACCGTTGAAATGTTCAAAGACACGGCCTGCAAGTCGTTCTCTTAAATATGAATAATGCAATTGACCAACGTTTGATAACGTTGCCATACCCATATTAAATTTTGTATAACCTTGTTCTTTACTCCAAAGTAACATGTGCAAGTATAATCCATCCATTAATGGTAAATCTAACTCTGGCAACCATCTAATTAAATCGACTGAAATGGCATCATTAAAGTATGTTGGCATTAAACTACAGAATGCAATTACTTCATTTTCTTCATTTCGCATTACACCAATTGGCGCTTTAGATAAGTATTCTTCATTAAATTGACCCACAGAGAAATGCATTTCCTGACGATTATCTAGCCATAAATCACTTACATGTTGAAGCTCATTTATAAATTCAGTTGAAAACGGTGGTTCAATAATTTCGAATGAAATATTAAGTTCATCGAATTTGTTTAAAGTCGCTCTAAATCCACGGCGTTTTTTACCTGAAGTTGAAAATTGCGTTAAATCAATAATTGCTTCTTCACCTAATTTGAAAAATTGGTTACCGAAATTATGATATAAAGGCATGTGTTGATCTGTAACTTGATAGAATATAACATCATAGCCTAAATACTCAGCGTAATTATAGAATGCTTCTAACAATTCATCAAAGGCATTTTCATCACCTAACGGATCTCCAAGAACCACTAATGAACTTGCTTTATAACGATACATTAAAAATGCTGTTTTATTTTCATTAGTGAAAAACTGCTTGTCACCACTATATATCAAGTGACTCAAATAATTACCGCCGTACTGATTAATAATCTCCTCGCAATCTTCAATTTCAGAAGAAATACGTACTTTGCTAAATTGATAATCAAACAACCATGCAATCATACCTATGATGATAGCGATGATTAAAATCGTAAGCCAGAAGTAATAGCGCAATACAGATGTATGCATTTCAATCGTATAAATATCTAATGCATATAACGTTCCAGCAATAAATATATGGTTAACATATAAAATAAATAAACTGAATAAAAGCATTGCAATTATATTTCTCATTCTTACTGGGCGTTTCAACCTACGTGCTCTACGGAAAGCTACAATAAGCAGAACAAAAATAATAGCTAACCATGTTATTAAAATATATGAAGCGTAAGTGAAGAATGTCGCCACTGTGATTAATAAAATTGAAATCATAGCAAAGATAATGGCACGTCTACTTTGCTTATAAATACCAACTACATTCAGTAAAAGTAATAAACAAGCACTAGTATGAATTGCCAATAGAATATAATACGTTAAGTGATTTCCATCATATAAAGCATCGTAAACAATCGTTAAGTTATTTACAAAAAAGATCATACTTGTAAAGAATACTAAAATTGCTAATGACAATGATGGGATTTTAGCAATAATATCCTTTTGATAAGACATTAAAAATGACGTAACATCTTTAGCAGGAATAAAGTATTTAGATCCCTCAATGTACTTCTTAGCTGATGTACCAAATTCAAATGATGATAAAATTAATGCAATAATTACCGGTACAAAATAGTACGCAAAACGATATAGAAGTAGCATTAATAATACTTTTTCCTCAGGGACACCTAAAGTTTTAAATCCTAGTAATACAACTAAATCGAAAGCGCCGAAACCACCAGGAATAAAGCTGACTAAACCTGATAATGCAGCAATGATAAATATTGCAATAAAGGACATGAATGATACATGAGCGTCAACAATTACACCACAGAAATATAATACAACTGCAGCTGCTAACCATTCAACACACGACACTAAAGTGCAGTACAATCCTACAAAACGATTGTTTTTATCGGGTGGTCTAACCATTGAATAAATAATGAATAATGGTAAGAAAAATGACACTACATATAATACCCATCTTACCCATGTAATCTTATCTAAGATTAAAGATGCATCGAAAACATGGAATACAATTAGCAATGATAATAAGCTTAAACCTGTCAACATTGAAATAAGTATTAAGGATATAAAGTGAACTAATTTCTTTTTATCATGCGTATAGTTTTTATAAACCATTGCTCTAACGCCTGCACCAATAAAGCCACCGAAACCTACAATCGCATTCAATGCATTGATGATATAACTTACTCTTAAAACTTTGCCTAAGGATATATCCATTTTTAAAGCTCTAGATAAAATCACATCATACATTGATAGAATAACAAGCGATGCCCCACCACCAATAAATAGTAACACTAAGGACATACGGTTAATCTTACTAAATTCAACCAACGTATCTTTAAAGTTAATACCAGATAACTCCCGATACAATGTGATTGCTACAAAAATAAATAAAGCTGTAGCAAACGTAATTTTTAAGATTGAAAATATTTTGTTTTTAACTTCCTGATTCATTTTTTCACATCAATTCTAATTATTTCTGTTATAAATCAAAATATATCATATAAACCATAAAAATAGCATATCATTTACCTTTGATTTATATAACACTTTTGTCATATTGATATCTGTATTAAGAAGTAAATAGAAAATATTTCTATCTCAAACAGAACAATATGGTTATCTATACTGATTCATATTTAACATAAAGAAAATGATGAATCAATACTTATGAAAAATATTATTAATTAACAGCCGATTATGAGTGCTTCTTAATATATTAAAAATACCACTTATTTTTATTTTCGACATAATAATGAAGTACTAATCAAGTGGCAAATACTCGTTTCATTATGCATGTGCTTTATAAACGGCTAAACTTTCGTAAAAATTTATAAGCTAAACATGTGCTGATAATCATAAATGTAACTGCCCAACATTATAAGCACCATAAAAAATACCAACAAACATATAGTCATTGGTATTTTTTATTACTTATTCAACTATTTTATTACTTTCTTTAATATCATATTCACCTACATCATTACCATAGAAACGATTGTATCGACGTTTAAATAATTGGAATAAATGAGTAACTAATACTTTTAAAATAGCATATCCCGGAATACCTAAAATAACGCCTACAATACCAAGCAATTTGCCTGCACACAGTAAAATGAAAATGATTGTAAGTGGATGAATCTTAAGTGTTTTACCCATAATATTTGGTGAAATGAAGTGCCCTTCAACAAATTGTACTAAAGTCCATACTACTGCTAATTTTAAGAGCATCCACGGCGATGTTATAGCAGCTATTACAATAGCTGGAGAAATCGCTATAGTAGGCCCTAAATATGGTACAACACTTGTAACTGCCGCAATACTAGCTAATACTAAGCTATATTTCAACCCGATAACCGAATAACCGATAAACAACAGTATACCGATACAGAATGAAACGATAATTTGTCCTTGAATGTATGAACCAACTTGAACACTCATTTTTTCAAGTAGATCATGAAAATCTTTTCGGAATTTCGGTGGCATAATATTCGTTGAAAATTCTTTGAAGTGATGTCCATCTTTAAGCATAAAGAATAGTACAAATGGTGTTGTGACAATCACAACGCCAATATTAGCAATCGTTTCTGCAAACGTTGCAATTTTAGACCCAAAGCCATCTGTAAATTCACTTAACATAGATGGTATTTTCTTAGGTAAAGAATTTAACCAATCATTAATTTGACTATAATACGAAGAGAAAAACGTATTATTTGCTATTTTATCAATAGAATTAATTAATTTTTCTAGATATTGCGGTGAATTTTTAACTAAACTATCTACTTGCGAACCAATAATAGGTATCAATAAATTAACAATTAACGTAATAACACCTACTACAGCTAGATAAATAATAGAAATACCTGCAACTCTTGGTATTCTATAACGTTCCATCATATTTACGATTGGGTTAAATAGATAGAATAGAATTAAAGAGACGATGATAGGTGCTGCTATCGTCTTAAAAACGATGATAAAAGGATCAAAAACATATGATACTTTTTCGAAAATAAAAATAACAATACCCAACAATACTAGCGCTATTAATGAGAAGACTAAATCATTCCCACCAACAAACTTCATATACCGTGATTCGGTAAATTTTAAAAAATTCTTTCTTATATTCTTTTCATTTTCATTCAATTATAGATTCACCACCACTTAAAATATTCATAAGATGTTGTATAAAAACAGTCCACTTATGTAAAATTACTAACATCAATGATACCATACAAATACCCTTTACAGTAACGAAATGCCCGTGTAATACACTTAATTTAGGATTGATTAATCCTTTCTTCAAAATGATGAATGTGTAATGTTAAATATATAATTTCAGACTCACTGATATTAACATCAAATTGTTTTTGTATCATAGTTAAAATTTTATATGCTGTGTTATAGCAAATCGGATAGTGATTTTTAATCATAGACACAAAATCATCTTGTGCATGTATATATTCTTTTCTTCTTAATCGGCGAATTAAAAATTGTACGTGTCTTATAAAACGTTGGTATTGTAATGATTCCTTATCAACAGTTGTCACAAGGTCTGATTCAATGATATCTATACCTTTTTTAATAACATTATTGATCAAGGTCATCTCATGCATAGATAAATCTTCTGTATTAGATGCAATATGTAATGCAATAAATCCTATCTCATCTTCAGGAAAATGTACATCTAATGCTGCATTTAACTGATCAATCACCTGTTTAGCAATATGATATGCATCACTATATAACTGCATAGTTTCCATAACAAATGGATTGCTAATAACTTGATTTTGTTTTAAGCGTTTATAAGCAAATATAATATGATCCGTTAATGAAACTACAAGTTGTTTTGAATCAACATTCATCGCAGTATTAGAAATAAAATTCAACGAATCAATAATTACTTGTAATACATTATCATCAGCGATTTCAACTAAACTTTTATAATGTGCTTTTTGTTGCTCACTTTCTAATTTATAAATTTTCTCTATTGTAATAGTTTGGTCGTTTAACGCCATTCCCTCTTTTTTGTTAAAACCAATACCTTTACCGATTAAAATAACTTCTTGATCATTATTAGTACATACTACGACATTGTTGTTCAATGTTTTAGTAACAATATATTCTCCCATTATCATCACCTATTTTTCTATTATTAAGATTATATATCGGAAATGTCTAACTTGAAAGTATAATAATTTAAATACTTGTGTTCTATTACACGCCTATCCTATATGATATATCTTAATTTAATTTCGATGTCTCTCAAAGTGGAATAACTATAATAAAAAAATCTGACTCCCATATTTACAAATAATTCTATTTATTTATATATTATCTGAATTAATACTCAATACAAACTAAAACGTACTATTAAATTGTGCAAAGCTAAAATAAATTTATATTCATCTATCCAACAATATGTCTTATCAATGGTATAGTCTTTGCACACCAATGGAGGAAATAAATCTCAACCTTACTATATTAATATATAATCAAATCTTAGATTAACTAGTGTAATGATACAGATGATTATTGAGTACAAATTTAAAACCCTGAGATTTTCGCTTTAATTTGAAAACCTCAGGGTTTATTTGATTTTTATATAATGAATCGTTACATTAAAAATATTTATTTATCAGAGTTCTTATATTTGTTAGCGCCCCAAGCACTAATTCCAAATAAGTTAATTTCTAAGTTTTCAGGTTTAAAGACAGGGTTCTTGCCTTCTTTTTTCTGCTTTTGATAATCTTTCATCAATGCAAAAGCTACATTGGACAGTCCTATAATGGAAATAATGTTTACAATTGCCATTAAGCCCATAAATAAGTCTGCCGTATTCCATACTGTTTCTGTTTTTACAACTGCACCGACAAAGACAAGTACTACAACAAGACATCTAAAGATAAATAATATTACACGGTTTGTTGATAAAAATTCAATATTAGATTGACCGTAATAGTAATTACCTACCACAGATGAAA
>NZ_JACVZN010000031.1:0-34769 GCF_017151895.1 Staphylococcus sp. EG-SA-15
GTTAATACTTATTTTATTGTGTGGTATCGTAACGCTATTAATTCGAATTATACCTTTTATCATGATTTCAAAAGTGCAATTGCCTGATGTCGTGGTTCGATGGCTATCATTTATCCCAATCACACTATTTACGGCACTTGTCATAGACAGCATTATTCAACAGACGCCTCATGGTGAGGGGTATACATTAAACATCCCTTACATTATCGCGCTCATTCCGACGGTTATTTTATCTATAATCACGCGTAGTTTAACTATTACAATTATTAGTGGGATTGTTATCATGGCAGCATTACGATTTTTCTTTTAAAAATAACTGAAAATCATTGAACAGATATTTAAACTTAGGTAAACTGTTAGTAATCAGAAAATTCTGATATACAAATCGTCTATGTTAAGATTGGGAATCGTGTATACGTAAGCGATTTGGCTAACGCATGACAATGATAACAACATTTTAAATGATAAAGTAATTCATCACTGAATCTCAACTAACACATAACAATTTCATATTTCTTATTGTGAGAAGTTGAGGGACTTGGCCCTGTGATACTTCAGCAACCGACTTTATAGCACGGTGCTAAAACCAACGAGTTACTCGAATGATAAGTATAAAGACTTCTTACTTTTCAATAGGGTGAGAAGTTTTTTGTTTAAGGAGGAAAGAACAATGACAAATTACACAGTAGATACTTTAAATTTAGGGAAATTTATTACAGAATCTGGGGAAGTCATAGATAACTTGCGTTTGAGATATGAGCATGTCGGTTATCATGGACAACCATTAGTTGTAGTTTGTCATGCATTAACTGGCAATCATTTAACATATGGAACAGATGATTATCCGGGTTGGTGGCGAGAAATTATTGATGGGGGATATATACCCATTCACGATTATCAATTTTTAACATTTGATGTTATTGGTAGTCCTTTCGGTTCAAGCTCACCTTTAAACGACACTCATTTTCCTAAAAAATTAACATTAAGAGATATTGTCAGAGCGAATGAACGAGGTATACAAGCCCTTGGTTATGACAAGATTAATATTTTAATAGGGGGAAGTCTTGGAGGAATGCAAGCAATGGAACTACTTTACAATCAACAGTTTGAAGTAGATAAAGCCATTATCCTTGCTGCAACAAGCCGAACATCATCTTATAGTAGAGCTTTTAATGAAATTGCAAGGCAAGCCATTCATCTTGGTGGTAAGGAAGGTCTAAGTATTGCACGCCAATTAGGTTTTTTGACATATCGATCATCAAAAAGTTATGATGAACGTTTCACGCCGGATGAAGTAGTCGCATACCAACAACATCAAGGTAATAAATTTAAAGAACATTTTGATTTGAATTGTTATCTGACACTGCTAGATGTATTGGATAGTCACAACATTGACCGAGGCCGCACAGACGTAACGCATGTTTTTAAAAATTTAGAAACAAAAGTGTTAACGATGGGGTTCATAGATGATTTGCTATATCCGGACGATCAAGTTCGTGCATTAGGTGAACGTTTTAAATATCATCGTCATTTCTTCGTGCCTGATAATGTTGGGCATGATGGATTCCTACTAAACTTTAGTACCTGGGCACCTAACTTATATCATTTCTTAAATTTAAAGCATTTTAAGCGTAAGTAGTAATATATATTTTTTTTCAAAAAATGAAGCCACTAAATCACAGTTATCATATTCAAAAACATCTAGAGTACATGAGAGTGGTAATGAATTGTAAATCTAAATCAAGCTTGATTGCTATGTAGTGGGATTAAATAATCATGTTGAAAATGAAAGCACACAAAAGCGATTCAAATGAGTATGTTAATTACTTATAAAACATGAAAGTTATTATTCAATTAAATGAAATAGAAGCATACAATCTATAAATTGTTAATTTCCATTAAAGAGGTTAAAATAATAGCTATAGTTAAAAATATGGGAGTGGCTTATGTGTTTTCAAAAATACAACCTAAAGCAACAATAATTGCAACGATTACGTTGGTATTTGTCGCTTTAGCTTTATATCTAGTGCCTGGTTTAGGACTAATATTTGCATTATTTGCAACCATACCAGGTATCGTTTTATGGAATAAATCAATACAATCTTTCGGGATTAGTGCACTTATTACAGTAATTATAACAACTGTTTTAGGTAATACTTTCGTTTTAAGTGCCATCATATTAGTCTTAATTGCAAGTTTAATTATTGGTCAATTGCTCAAAGAAAGAACGTCTAAAGAAAGAATATTATACGTAACAACAGTAGCGATGAGCTTAATTTCATTAATCGCTTTTATGTTACTACAAACATTCGGAAGAATTCCACCATCAGCGAGCATAGTAAAACCTTTCAAGCAAACATTACATGAAGCGATTACGATGAGCGGTGCCGATGCGAATATGACCCAAATATTAGAAGAAGGGTTTAGACAAGCGACCGTTCAATTACCAGGTTTCATCATTATCATTACATTTTTAATCGTCTTAATTAACTTAATCGTTACATTTCCGATTTTACGAAAATTTAAAATCGCTACACCTGTATTTAAGCCACTTTTCGCGTGGCAAATGAGCGGTATTTTATTATGGATATACATTATTGTTATCATATGTTTATTATTTACAGGTCAACCGAGTGTGTTCCAGAGCATTCTTTTAAACTTCCAACTTGTGTTATCATTAGTAATGTATATTCAAGGTTTAAGTGTTATTCATTTCTTTGGTAAAGCGAAAGGTTTGCCGAATGCAGTAACGATTTTACTATTGATTATCGGTACAATACTGACACCTACGACACATATTGTAGGACTACTTGGTGTTATCGATTTAAGTTTGAATTTGAAGCGAATCATGAAAAATAATTCTAAAAAGTGAATAGAGGTGGAATAATGAATCGGCAGTCCACTAAGAAAGCTTTACTAATACCATTTGTCATCATGATCATCACAGCAATTGTTTTAATGGGTGTATGGTTTATCTTTAATAGTCTTATAGCATTAATTGCATCTATCGTTCTTGTCGTGATGATTATTGTTAGCATCATTTTATTCAGACAAGCTTTAATGAAAATGGATAGTTATGTAGATGGTTTGAGTGCTCAAATTTCAACAACAAATAATAAAGCAATCAAACATTTACCAATTGGTATCATTGTTTTAGATGAAAATGATCACATCGAATGGGTTAACCAATTTATGACAGATCATATGGAAGCAAATGTCATTTCTGAATCTGTAAATGAAGTATTTCCAAACATTTTAAAGCAATTAGATAGAGTGAAATCCGTTGAAATAGAATATAATCAGTATCATTTCCAAGTACGTTATTCTGAGAATGATCACTGCCTCTATTTCTTTGATATAACTGAACAAGTACAAACAAATGAACTATATGAAAATTCTAAACCAATCATTGCGACATTATTTTTAGATAACTACGATGAGATTACTCAAAATATGAATGATACGCAGCGTTCGGAAATCAACTCAATGGTAACGCGTGTCATTAGTCGATGGGCAACTGAGTATAATATATTCTTTAAAAGGTATAGTTCCGATCAATTCGTAGCCTATTTAAATCAAAAAATATTAGCTGACTTAGAAGAATCTAAATTTGATATCTTGAGTCAATTACGTGAAAAAAGTGTTGGTTATCGTGCCCAATTAACATTAAGTATCGGTGTTGGTGAAGGCACTGAAAATTTAATCGACTTAGGTGAATTATCACAATCAGGCCTAGACTTAGCATTAGGACGCGGTGGCGACCAAGTTGCAATTAAAAGTATTAATGGTAATGTGCGCTTCTATGGCGGTAAGACTGACCCGATGGAGAAACGTACTCGTGTAAGAGCACGTGTGATCTCACATGCGTTAAAAGATATCCTTGCAGAGGGTGACAAAGTCATTATCATGGGACATAAACGTCCTGACTTAGATGCAATTGGTGCAGCAATCGGTGTGTCTAGATTTGCAATGATGAATAATTTAGAAGCATACATCGTATTAAATGAGACTGACATTGATCCAACATTACGACGCGTGATGAACGAAATAGATAAAAAGCCAGAGTTAAGAGAGCGATTTATTACATCAGATGATGCTTGGGATATGATGACATCTAAGACAACCGTAGTGATTGTTGATACGCATAAACCGGAACTGGTTTTAGATGAAAATGTCTTAAATAAAGCAAACCGTAAAGTTGTTATCGATCATCATAGACGTGGTGAAAGCTTCATCTCTAATCCATTGTTGATATATATGGAACCATACGCAAGTTCGACAGCTGAATTGGTAACAGAGTTACTGGAATATCAACCAACAGAACAACGTTTAACACGTCTTGAATCAACAGTGATGTATGCAGGTATTATTGTAGATACAAGAAACTTTACATTACGAACAGGATCAAGAACATTCGATGCAGCGAGTTATTTACGTGCACATGGTGCAGATACGATTTTAACGCAACATTTCTTAAAAGATGATGTGGATACTTACATTAATCGATCTGAATTAATTCGAACTGTAAAAGTTGAAGATAATGGCATAGCCATTGCGCATGGTTCAGACGATAAAATTTATCATCCAGTAACAGTTGCACAAGCAGCAGATGAACTGTTAAGTTTAGAAGGTATTGAAGCATCATATGTTGTTGCGAGACGTGAAGATAATCTGATTGGTATATCTGCGCGTTCACTCGGTTCAGTAAATGTCCAGTTAACAATGGAAGCACTTGGTGGCGGTGGACATTTAACCAATGCGGCAACACAACTTAAAGGTGTGACAGTCGAAGAGGCGATAGCACAATTACAACAAGCAATTACAGAACAATTAAGTAGGAGTGAAGATGCATGAAAGTAATTTTTACACAAGATGTTAAAGGTAAAGGTAAAAAAGGTGAAGTTAAAGAAGTACCAGTAGGTTATGCAAATAACTTCTTATTGAAAAAGAATTATGCTGTAGAAGCAACACCAGGTAACCTTAAACAATTAGAGTTACAGAAAAAACGTGCAAAACAAGAACGCCAACAAGAAATTGAAGATGCTAAAGCATTAAAAGAAACGTTATCAAACATTGAAGTTGAAGTATCAGCAAAAACTGGTGAAGGTGGTAAATTGTTTGGGTCAGTAAGTACAAAACAAATTGCCGAAGCACTAAAAGCACAACATGATATTAAAATTGATAAACGTAAAATGGATTTACCAAATGGAATTCATTCCCTAGGATATACGAATGTACCTGTTAAATTAGATAAAGAAGTTGAAGGTACAATTCGCGTACACACAGTTGAACAATAAAGTTGGATTGAAATAAGAGGTGTAACCATTCATGGATAGAATGTATGAGCAAAATCAAATGCCGCATAACAATGAAGCTGAACAGTCTGTCTTAGGTTCAATTATTATAGATCCAGAATTGATTAATACTACTCAGGAAGTTTTGCTTCCTGAGTCGTTTTATAGGGGCGCCCATCAACATATTTTCCGTGCAATGATGCACTTAAATGAAGATAATAAAGAAATTGATGTTGTAACATTGATGGATCAATTATCGACGGAAGGTACGTTGAATGAAGCGGGTGGCCCGCAATATCTTGCAGAGTTATCTACAAATGTACCAACGACGCGAAATGTTCAGTATTATACTGATATCGTTTCTAAGCATGCATTAAAACGTAGATTGATTCAAACTGCAGATAGTATTGCCAATGATGGATATAATGATGAACTTGAACTAGATGCGATTTTAAGTGATGCAGAACGTCGAATTTTAGAGCTATCATCTTCTCGTGAAAGCGATGGCTTTAAAGACATTCGAGACGTCTTAGGACAAGTGTATGAAACAGCTGAAGAGCTTGATCAAAATAGTGGTCAAACACCAGGTATACCTACAGGATATCGAGATTTAGACCAAATGACAGCAGGGTTCAACCGAAATGATTTAATTATCCTTGCAGCGCGTCCATCTGTAGGTAAGACTGCGTTCGCACTTAATATTGCACAAAAAGTTGCAACGCATGAAGATATGTATACAGTTGGTATTTTCTCGCTAGAGATGGGTGCTGATCAGTTAGCCACACGTATGATTTGTAGTTCTGGAAATGTTGACTCAAACCGCTTAAGAACGGGTACTATGACTGAGGAAGATTGGAGTCGTTTTACTATAGCGGTAGGTAAATTATCACGTACGAAGATTTTTATTGATGATACACCGGGTATTCGAATTAATGATTTACGTTCTAAATGTCGTCGATTAAAGCAAGAACATGGCTTAGACATGATTGTGATTGACTACTTACAGTTGATTCAAGGTAGTGGTTCACGTGCGTCCGATAACAGACAACAGGAAGTTTCTGAAATCTCTCGTACATTAAAAGCATTAGCCCGTGAATTAGAATGTCCAGTTATCGCATTAAGTCAGTTATCTCGTGGTGTTGAACAACGACAAGATAAACGTCCAATGATGAGTGATATTCGTGAATCTGGTTCGATTGAGCAAGATGCTGATATCGTTGCGTTCTTATACCGTGATGATTACTATAACCGTGGCGGCGATGAAGATGATGACGATGATGGTGGTTTTGAGCCACAAACGAATGATGAAAACGGTGAAATAGAAATCATCATTGCTAAGCAACGTAACGGTCCAACAGGCACAGTTAAGTTACACTTTATGAAACAATATAATAAATTTACAGATATCGATTATGCACATGCTGATATGATGTAAAAAAAGTTTTTCCGTACAATAATCATTGCGATGATAAAATTGTACGGTTTTTATTTTGTTCTGAACGGGTTGATATATGTTAAGTTTGTGTATTGAAAGTGATGGATTAGTACTGTCAACGCCTCTGTTAAAGGGTTTTTAGGACGTTGAAGACGATTTGTTAAAATGATTTTTCTTTTAAAAAGGCTGAAAATCAATGTTCGATTTTTATTTGCATTATGGTCTCGATATTGGTAGAATATCAAATGGTTAAATGAGAAAAACTTGGAGGTGCTCACATGTCATCAATCGTAGTAGTTGGGACACAATGGGGAGACGAAGGAAAAGGAAAAATAACGGATTTCTTGGCAGAACAGTCAGATGTTATCGCGCGTTTTTCAGGTGGTAATAATGCAGGCCATACCATTCAATTTGGCGGAGAAACATATAAATTACATTTAGTACCATCTGGTATCTTTTACAAAGACAAATTAGCGGTAATCGGTAACGGTGTCGTTGTTGATCCAGTTGCACTATTGAAAGAATTAGACGGATTAAATGAACGTGGCATTCCTACAAGTAATTTACGTATATCTAATCGTGCGCAAGTGATTTTACCATATCACTTAGCACAAGATGAATATGAAGAACGTTTACGCGGTGACAATAAGATTGGTACAACTAAAAAAGGTATCGGTCCAGCATATGTAGACAAAGTTCAACGTATCGGTATTCGTATGGCAGATTTACTTGAAAAAGAAACATTCGAAAGATTATTAAAATCAAACATTGAATATAAACAAGCATATTTCAAAGGTATGTTTAACGAAACATGTCCATCATTTGATGATATCTTTGAAGAATACTATGCTGCAGGTCAACGTTTAAAAGAATTTGTAACAGACACATCAAAAATCTTAGACGATGCATTTGTAGCAGATGAAAAGGTACTTTTCGAAGGTGCGCAAGGTGTAATGTTAGATATCGACCATGGTACATATCCATTCGTTACATCAAGTAATCCAATTGCAGGTAACGTTACTGTTGGTACAGGTGTAGGTCCTACATTCGTTTCAAAGGTAATTGGTGTATGTAAAGCTTATACATCACGTGTTGGTGATGGTCCATTCCCTACTGAATTATTCGATGAAGATGGACATCATATTAGAGAGGTTGGTCGTGAATACGGTACAACAACAGGACGTCCACGTCGTGTAGGTTGGTTTGATTCAGTTGTATTACGTCACTCTCGTCGTGTAAGTGGTATTACAGATTTATCTATTAACTCAATCGATGTTTTAACAGGCCTAGACACAGTGAAAATCTGTACAGCTTATGAATTAGACGGTAAAGAAATTACTGAGTACCCAGCAAACTTAGATCAATTAAAACGTTGTAAACCAATCTTTGAAGAGTTACCAGGTTGGACAGAAGACGTAACAAATGTGCGTACTTTAGAAGAATTACCTGAAAATGCACGTAAATATTTAGAGCGTATTTCAGAATTATGTAATGTACAAATTTCTATCTTCTCAGTTGGTCCAGATAGAGAACAAACAAACCTATTAAAAGAATTGTGGTAGAACTTTATATAAGTCATACACAATGATTATAAATACATGAGCCTTCTATCTTTATTGGTAGGAGGCTTTTGTTATGCTTGCTTCTGTATCGATTCGATTATTTAGATAAAAAATACTAACGTAAAGGCGATATTTGCTAGTCATAATTTAGAAGATTAGATGATATTTAACGAAAATTAAGATGAAATACTTGAATGTAAGAAGTCTGATGTCGAAAATAGCTATTAAAATAGAGTAGACGTAAGTGTAAATGAAAGCACCTAAAATAGAAAAATTTCAAAAATAGCGTAATTATTATAATAAATAGACTGCCAATAAAATGCAATTTTTCACTTATAACATTCTTCAAAAAATAATAGCAAAATTATGTAAAAAATATCTTGTCATGGCAAGATTGGCTGTGCTATAATCTATCTTGTGCTTAAGAACGGCTCCTTGGTCAAGCGGTTAAGACACCGCCCTTTCACGGCGGTAACACGGGTTCGAGTCCCGTAGGAGTCACCATTTTTTAGGTCTCGTAGTGTAGCGGTTAACACGCCTGCCTGTCACGCAGGAGATCGCGGGTTCGATTCCCGTCGAGACCGTACAAATGCCTATCCAAGAGGATAGGCATTTTTTTGCGTTTAATATTATATTAATAAAAGATATATGGACGAATGATAATCATATTGATTTATCTGTTCGTCCATTTTCTTTAAAATGTATGAACCTCAAGTAACTTAGTGGTTGGATATGAAAGATAAACGTAGACAATAAAATCTTTATTAGACGTACAAACATATGCTACTGTCAACATATTTCTTCGTTGTGATATGCCACCAGTCCTCCATAACATCAATTGTTAAAGTAACGAATAACGAATAATGATATTTATTTTCTGAGCAATGACGTGCAACTAGAAGTTGCCATTATCCTAATTTTATTATTGGAATAGAGACCTCATCATTGTGTTAAATATCATTGTCACAATCCGCCGTGAGAAACTAATAAAAAATAGTAATATATAAGTTTATATTGGAAAATAGAATTAATAGCTTATAAATGGTAAATTATATAATAGGTTACTATACGTTATAAGACGGAAAATGCGCACAATAACAAAAATAGTAAGCGACATCCTGTGATTTTTTACACAAACATAAACGATAAAGAACAAAAAATGATAAAATAATATTAATGATTTAAGAAAAGAGGTTTATGCAAATGGCTAGAAAAGTTGTTGTAGTTGATGATGAAAAACCGATTGCTGATATTTTAGAATTTAACTTAAAAAAAGAAGGATACGATGTTTACTGTGCATACGATGGTAATGATGCAGTCGACTTAATTTATGAAGAAGAACCAGACATCGTATTATTAGATATCATGTTACCTGGTCGTGATGGTATGGAAGTATGTCGTGAAGTGCGCAAAAAATACGAAATGCCAATTATAATGCTTACTGCTAAAGATTCAGAAATTGATAAAGTGCTTGGTTTAGAACTAGGTGCAGATGACTATGTAACGAAACCGTTTAGTACGCGTGAATTAATCGCACGTGTGAAAGCGAACTTACGTCGTCATTACTCACAACCAGCACAAGACACTGGAAATGTAACGAATGAAATCACAATTAAAGATATTGTGATTTATCCAGACGCATATTCTATTAAAAAACGTGGCGAAGATATTGAATTAACACATCGTGAATTTGAATTGTTCCATTATTTATCAAAACATATGGGACAAGTAATGACACGTGAACATTTATTACAAACAGTATGGGGCTATGATTACTTTGGCGATGTACGTACGGTCGATGTAACGATTCGTCGTTTACGTGAAAAGATTGAAGATGATCCGTCACATCCTGAATATATTGTGACGCGTAGAGGCGTTGGATATTTCCTCCAACAACATGAGTAGAGGTCGAAACGAATGAAGTGGCTAAAACAACTACAATCCCTTCATACTAAACTTGTAATTGTTTATGTATTACTGATTATCATTGGTATGCAAATTATCGGGCTGTATTTTACAAATAATCTTGAAAAAGAGCTGCTTGATAATTTTAAGAAGAATATTACGCAGTACGCTAAACAATTAGAAATTAGTATTGAAAAAGTATATGACGAAAAGGGCTCCGTAAATGCACAAAAAGATATTCAAAATTTATTAAGTGAGTATGCCAACCGTCAAGAAATTGGAGAAATTCGTTTTATAGATAAAGACCAAATTATTATTGCGACGACGAAGCAGTCTAACCGTAGTCTAATCAATCAAAAAGCGAATGATAGTTCTGTCCAAAAAGCACTATCACTAGGACAATCAAACGATCATTTAATTTTAAAAGATTATGGCGGTGGTAAGGACCGTGTCTGGGTATATAATATCCCCGTTAAAGTCGATAAAAAGGTAATTGGTAATATTTATATCGAATCAAAAATTAATGACGTTTATAACCAATTAAATAATATAAATCAAATATTCATTGTTGGTACAGCTATTTCATTATTAATCACAGTCATCCTAGGATTCTTTATAGCGCGAACGATTACCAAACCAATCACCGATATGCGTAACCAGACGGTTGAAATGTCCAGAGGTAACTATACGCAACGTGTGAAGATTTATGGTAATGATGAAATTGGCGAATTAGCTTTAGCATTTAATAACTTGTCTAAACGTGTACAAGAAGCGCAGGCTAATACTGAAAGTGAGAAACGTAGACTGGACTCAGTTATCACCCATATGAGTGATGGTATTATTGCAACAGACCGCCGTGGACGTATTCGTATCGTCAATGATATGGCACTCAAGATGCTTGGTATGGCGAAAGAAGACATCATCGGATATTACATGTTAAGTGTATTAAGTCTTGAAGATGAATTTAAACTGGAAGAAATTCAAGAGAATAATGATAGTTTCTTATTAGATTTAAATGAAGAAGAAGGTCTAATCGCACGTGTTAACTTTAGTACGATTGTGCAGGAAACAGGATTTGTAACTGGTTATATCGCTGTGTTACATGACGTTACTGAACAACAACAAGTTGAACGTGAGCGTCGTGAATTTGTTGCCAATGTATCACATGAGTTACGTACACCTTTAACTTCTATGAATAGTTACATTGAAGCACTTGAAGAAGGTGCATGGAAAGATGAGGAACTTGCGCCACAATTTTTATCTGTTACCCGTGAAGAAACAGAACGAATGATTCGACTGGTCAATGACTTGCTACAGTTATCTAAAATGGATAATGAGTCTGATCAAATCAACAAAGAAATTATCGACTTTAACATGTTCATTAATAAAATTATTAATCGACATGAAATGTCTGCGAAAGATACAACATTTATTCGAGATATTCCGAAAAAGACGATTTTCACAGAATTTGATCCTGATAAAATGACGCAAGTATTCGATAATGTCATTACAAATGCGATGAAATATTCTAGAGGCGATAAACGTGTCGAGTTCCACGTGAAACAAAATCCACTTTATAATCGAATGACGATTCGTATTAAAGATAATGGCATCGGTATTCCTATCAATAAAGTCGATAAGATATTCGACCGATTCTATCGTGTAGATAAGGCACGTACGCGTAAAATGGGTGGTACTGGATTAGGACTAGCCATTTCGAAAGAGATTGTGGAAGCGCACAATGGTCGTATTTGGGCAAACAGTGTAGAAGGTCAAGGTACATCTATCTTTATCACACTTCCATGTGAAGTCATTGAAGACGGTGATTGGGATGAATAATAAGGAACATATTAAATCTGTCATTTTAGCGCTACTCGTCTTGATGAGTGTCGTATTGACATATATGGTATGGAACTTTTCTCCTGATATTGCAAATGTCGACAATACAGATAGTAAGAAGAGTGAAACGAAACCTTTAACGACACCTATGACAGCCAAAATGGATACAACTATTACGCCATTTCAGATTATTCATTCGAAAAATGATCATCCAGAAGGTACGATTGCGACGGTATCTAATGTGAATAAACTGACGAAACCTTTGAAAAATAAAGAAGTGAAGTCCGTGGAACATGTTCGTCGGGATCATAACTTGATGATTCCTGATTTGAGCAGTGATTTTACATTATTCGATTTTACGTATGATTTACCGTTATCAACATATCTTGGCCAAGTACTGAACATGAATGCGAAAGTACCAAATCATTTCAATTTCAATCGTTTGGTCATAGATCATGATGCTGATGATAATATCGTGCTTTATGCTATAAGCAAAGATCGCCACGATTACGTAAAATTAACAACTACAACGAAAAATGATCATTTTTTAGATGCATTAGCAGCAGTGAAAAAAGATATGCAACCATACACAGATATCATCACAAACAAAGATACAATTGATCGTACGACGCATGTTTTTGCACCAAGTAAACCTGAAAAGTTAAAAACATATCGCATGGTATTTAACACGATTAGTGTTGAGAAAATGAATGCTATACTATTTGACGATTCAACCATCGTTCGTAGTTCAAAGAGTGGTGTTACTACTTACAACAATAATACAGGTGTCGCAAACTATAACGATAAAAATGAAAAATATCATTATAAAAACTTATCCGAAGATGAAGCAAGTTCCAGCAAAATGGAAGAAACGATTCCAGGAACCTTTGATTTTATTAATGGTCATGGTGGTTTCTTAAACGAAGACTTCAGATTGTTTAGTACGAATAATCAGTCAGGCGAGCTAACATATCAACGTTTCCTTAATGGTTATCCAACGTTTAATAAAGAAGGCTCTAATCAAATTCAAGTCACTTGGGGTGAAAAAGGCGTCTTTGACTATCGTCGTTCGTTATTACGCACCGACGTTGTTTTAAACAGTGAAGATAATAAAACGTTGCCGAAATTAGAGTCTGTACGTTCAAGCTTAGCGAACAATAGTGATATTAATTTTGAAAAAGTAACAAACATCGCTATCGGTTACGAAATGCAGGATAACTCAGATCATAATCACATTGAAGTGCAGATTAACAGTGAACTCGTACCGCGTTGGTATGTAGAATATGATGGCGAATGGTATGTTTATAACGATGGGAGGCTTGAATAAATGAACTGGAAACTGACGAAGACACTTTTCATTTTCGTGTTTATTCTTGTCAACATCGTGTTAGTATCGATTTATGTTAATAAAGTCAATCGCTCACACATTAATGAGGTTGAGAGTAACAATGAAGTTAATTTTCAGCAAGAAGAAATTAAAGTACCGACTAGTATATTGAATAAATCAGTTAAAGGTATAAAATTAGAGCAAATTACGGGGCGTTCGAAAGACTTTAGTTCTAAAGCTAAGGGCGATTCGGATTTGACCACATCAGATGGTGGAAAATTATTAAATGCGAACATTAGTCAATCGGTAAAGGTCAGTGACAATAACTTAAAAGATTTGAAGGATTATGTTAACAAACGTGTGTTCAAAGGTTCAGAATATCAATTAAGTGAGATTAGTTCTGGTTCTGTAAAATACGAACAAACGTATGATAATTTCCCGATTTTGAATAATAGTAAAGCGATGTTGAACTTTAATATAGAAGATAACAAAGCGGCTAGTTATAAACAATCAATGATGGATGACATTAAGCCCACAGATGGTGCAGATAAGAAGCATCAAGTTATTGGAGTGAGAAAAGCAATCGAGGCATTATATTATAATCGTTACTTGAAAAAAGGTGATGAAGTCATTAATGCTAGACTCGGTTACTACTCAGTCGTGAACGAAACGAATGTTCAATTGTTACAACCAAACTGGGAAATTAAAGTGAAGCATGACGGTAAGGACAAAACGAATACTTACTATGTCGAAGCGACAAATAATAACCCTAAAATTATTAATCATTAATATGAATCGTAATAAGCTAGCATTGCAAGCTCATCATATGTGAGAAGCAGTGCTAGCTTTTTGCTGGTACGGTTTATTATGGCTGACAGGCGACATTTCTGCGTCTCCAACGTGCGCATTTATTCATATTTTAAGTAGAACCGCATTGTAAAATTAACGTAACTGCTATTTTAAAAACTTTAGTATTTGTCTAATCATTGTTATAATAGTTAAGAAATTCATTGCACGTGATTATCGAAATTTAAATATAAGAGACCGGTCGATGAACTAAAGTTACATAATAGGGAAGGTATACAAAACAGCTAATATACTGATAGTTTCTGTAGGGAAAATCGTATATTTGCACTGATGTATATTGCAGTCATATAGAGAAAGTGACTGTTTAAAGAGAAAGGATGAGCCGCTTGATACGCATGAGTGTATTAGCAAGTGGTAGTACAGGTAACGCCACTTTTGTAGAAAATGAAAAAGGTAGTCTATTAGTTGATGTTGGTTTGACTGGCAAGAAAATGGAAGAATTGTTTAGTCAAATTAATCGTAATATTCAAGATTTAAATGGTATTTTAGTAACTCATGAACATATTGATCATATTAAAGGGTTAGGTGTTTTGGCGCGTAAATATCAATTGCCAATTTATGCGAATGAAAAGACTTGGCAAGCTATTGAAAAGAAAGATAGTCGAATCCCTATGGATCAGAAATTCATTTTTAATCCTTATGAAACGAAATCTATTGCAGGTTTTGATGTTGAATCTTTTAACGTGTCACATGATGCGATAGATCCACAATTTTATATTTTCCATAATAACTATAAGAAGTTTACGATTTTAACGGATACGGGTTACGTGTCTGATCGTATGAAAGGTATGATACGTGGCAGCGATGCGTTTATTTTTGAGAGTAATCATGACGTCGATATGTTGAGAATGTGTCGTTATCCATGGAAGACGAAACAACGTATTTTAGGCGATATGGGTCATGTATCTAATGAGGATGCGGGCCATGCGATGACGGACGTGATTACAGGTAACACGAAACGTATTTACTTATCACATTTATCACAAGATAATAATATGAAAGATTTGGCGCGTATGAGTGTTGGTCAAGTATTGAACGAACACGATATTGATACGGAAAAAGAAGTATTGCTATGTGATACCGATAAAGCTATTCCAACGCCAATATATACAATATAAATGAGAGAGTCACCCTTTAAAGTTCCACATTGCTGTGAGACGACTTTATCGGGTGCTTTTTTATGTTGTTGAGTTGAATCGGCTTGATTGAAATGTGGAAATAATTCGATATTAAATGTAATTTATAAATAATTTACATAAAATCAAACATTTTAATATAAGGATTATGATAATATATTGGTGTATGACAGTTAATGGAGGGAACGAAATGAAAGCTTTATTACTTAAAACAAGTGTATGGCTCGTATTGCTTTTTAGTGTGATGGGATTATGCCATGTCTCGAACGCGGCTGAGCAGCATACACCAATGAAAGCACATGCAGTAACAACGATAGACAAAACAACAACAGATAAGCAACAAGTACCGCCAACAAAGGAAGCGGCTCATCAATTTGGTAAAGAAGCGGCAACCAATATATCAGCACAGGGGACAACTGATGAAATAAACAATAAAGTAACATCCAACGCATTTTCTAACAAACCATCTACAGCAGTTTCAACAAAAGGAAACGAAACGCGCGATGTAGATGCACAACAAACCTCAACACAAAAACCAACTCACACAGCAACATTCACATTATCAAATGCTAAAACAGCATCACTTTCACCACGAATGTTTGCTACCAATGCACCACAAACAACAACACATAAAATATTACATACAAATGATATCCATGGCCGACTAGCCGAAGAAAAAGGGCGTGTCATCGGTATGGCTAAATTAAAGACAGTAAAAGAACAAGAAAAGCCTGATTTAATGTTAGATGCAGGAGACGCATTCCAAGGTTTACCACTTTCAAACCAGTCTAAAGGCGAAGAAATGGCTAAAGCAATGAATGCAGTAGGTTATGATGCTATGGCAGTCGGTAACCATGAATTTGACTTTGGATACGATCAGTTGAAAAAGTTAGAGGGTATGTTAGACTTCCCGATGCTAAGCACTAACGTTTATAAAGATGGGAAACGCGCGTTTAAACCATCAACGATTGTAACGAAAAATGGTATTCGTTATGGAATTATTGGCGTAACGACACCAGAAACAAAGACGAAAACAAGACCTGAAGGCATTAAAGGCGTTGAATTTAGAGATCCATTACAAAGTGTGACAGCAGAAATGATGCGTATTTATAAAGACGTAGATACATTTGTTGTTATATCTCATTTAGGTATTGATCCTTCAACACAAGAAACATGGCGTGGTGATTACTTAGTGAAACAATTAAGTCAAAATCCACAATTGAAGAAACGTATTACAGTTATTGATGGTCACTCACATACAGTACTTCAAAATGGTCAAATTTATAACAATGATGCATTGGCACAAACAGGTACAGCACTTGCGAATATCGGTAAGATTACATTTAATTATCGCAATGGAGAGGTATCGAATATTAAACCGTCATTGATTAATGTTAAAGACGTTGAAAATGTAACACCGAACAAAGCATTAGCTGAACAAATTAATCAAGCTGATCAAAAATTTAGAGCACAAACAGCAGAGGTAATTATTCCAAACAATAAGATTGATTTCAAAGGAGAAAGAGATGACGTTAGAACGCGTGAAACAAATTTAGGAAACGCGATTGCAGATGCTATGGAAGCATATGGCGTTAAGAATTTCTCTAAAAAGACTGACTTTGCCGTGACAAATGGTGGAGGTATTCGTGCCTCTATCGCAAAAGGTAAGGTGACACGCTATGATTTAATCTCAGTATTACCATTTGGAAATACGATTGCGCAAATTGATGTAAAAGGTTCAGACGTCTGGACGGCTTTCGAACATAGTTTAGGTGCACCAACAACACAAAAAGACGGTAAGACAGTGTTAACAGCGAATGGCGGTTTATTACATATCTCTGATTCCATTCGTGTTTACTATGATATGAATAAACCATCTGGCAAACGAATTAACGCTATTCAAATTTTAAATAAAGAGACAGGTAAGTTTGAAAATATTGATTTAAAACGTGTATATCACGTAACGATGAATGACTTCACAGCATCAGGTGGAGACGGATATAGTATGTTCGGCGGACCTAGAGAAGAAGGTATTTCATTAGATCAAGTACTAGCAAGTTATTTAAAAACAGCTAACTTAGCTAAGTATGATACGACAGAACCACAACGTATGTTATTAGGTAAACCAGCAGTAAGTGAACAACCAGCTAAAGGACAACAAGGTAGCAAAGGTAGTGAGTCTGGTAAAGATGCACAACCAATTGGTGACGACAAAGTGATGGATCCAGCGAAACAACCAGCTTCAGGTAAAGTTATGTTGTTACCAGCGCATAGAGGAACTGTTAGTAGCGGTACAGAAGGTTCTGGTCGCACATTAGAAGGAGCTACTGTATCAAGCAAGAGTGGGAACCGATTGGTTAGAATGTCAGTGCCTAAAGGTAGCGCGCATGAGAAACAGTTACCAAAAACTGGAACTAATCAAAGTTCAAGCCCAGCAGCGATGTTTGTATTAGTAGCAGGTATAGGTTTAATCGCGACTGTACGACGTAGAAAAGCTAGCTAAAATATATTAAAAACAATACTACTGTATTTCTTAAATAAGAGGTACGGTAGTGTTTTTTTATGGAAAAAAGCTATAAACGTTGATAAACATGGGATATAAAAACGGGGATAAGTAATAAGACATCAAGGTATTTATCCACAGAAATGGGGATAGTTATCCAGAATTGTGTACAATTTAAAGAGAAATACCCACAACGCCCACAGAGTTATCCACAAATACACAAGTTATACACTGAAAAATGGGCATAAATGTCAGAAAAATATCAAAAACTGCAAAAAATATTGTTATAATAAGAGGGAACAGTGTGAACAAGTTAATAACTTGTGGATAACTGGCGAGTTGATAACAATTTGGAGGACCAAACGACATGAAAATCACCATTTTAGCTGTAGGGAAACTAAAAGAGAAATATTGGAAGCAAGCCATATCAGAATATGAAAAACGTTTAGGCCCATACACCAAGATAGACATCATAGAAGTTCCAGACGAAAAAGCACCAGAAAATATGAGCGACAAAGAAATCGAGCAAGTAAAAGAAAAAGAAGGCCAACGAATACTAGCCAAAATCAAACCACAATCAACAGTCATTACATTAGAAATACAAGGAAAGATGCTATCTTCCGAAGGATTGGCTCAAGAATTGAACCAACGCATGACCCAAGGGCAAAGCGACTTTGTATTCGTTATTGGCGGATCAAACGGCCTGCACAAGGACGTCTTACAACGCAGTAACTATGCACTATCATTCAGCAAAATGACATTTCCACATCAGATGATGCGGGTTGTGTTAATTGAGCAAGTGTATAGAGCATTTAAGATTATGCGTGGGGAAGCATATCATAAATGATGCGGTTTTTTCAGCCGCTTCATAAAGGGATTTTGAATGTATCAGAACATATGAGGTTTATGTGAATTGCTGTTATGTTTTTAAGAAGCTTATCATAAGTAATGAGGTTCATGATTTTTGACATAGTTAGCCTCCGCAGTCTTTCATTTCAAGTAAATAATAGCGAAATATTCTTTATACTGAATACTTATAGTGAAGCAAAGTTCTAGCTTTGAGAAAATTCTTTCTGCAACTAAATATAGTAAATTACGGTAAAATATAAATAAGTACATATTGAAGAAAATGAGACATAATATATTTTATAATAGGAGGGAATTTCAAATGATAGACAACTTTATGCAGGTCCTTAAATTAATTAAAGAGAAACGTACCAATAATGTAGTTAAAAAATCTGATTGGGATAAAGGTGATCTATATAAAACTTTAGTCCATGATAAGTTACCCAAGCAGTTAAAAGTGCATATAAAAGAAGATAAATATTCAGTTGTAGGGAAGGTTGCTACTGGGAACTATAGTAAAGTTCCTTGGATTTCAATATATGATGAGAATATAACAAAAGAAACAAAGGATGGATATTATTTGGTATATCTTTTTCATCCGGAAGGAGAAGGCATATACTTATCTTTGAATCAAGGATGGTCAAAGATAAGTGATATGTTTCCGCGGGATAAAAATGCTGCAAAACAAAGAGCATTAACTTTATCTTCCGAACTCAATAAATATATTACATCAAATGAATTTAATACTGGAAGATTTTATTACGCAGAAAATAAAGATTCATCTTATGATTTAAAAAATGATTATCCATCAGGATATTCTCATGGATCAATAAGATTCAAATATTATGATTTGAATGAAGGATTCACAGAAGAAGATATGCTAGAGGATTTAAAGAAATTTTTAGAACTATTTAATGAATTAGCTTCAAAAGTTACAAAAACATCCTATGATAGCTTGGTCAATAGCATAGACGAAATACAGGAAGACAGCGAAATTGAAGAAATTAGAACAGCACAAAAAGATAAGACACTCAAGGAAGTGGAAGCACCTAAAGGAATAATTCCAAAATATAAAAAAGGTGTATCAAAGACTACTAAAAATGATTCAGAAATTGAAAAATCAAATAAAGAGAATAAATTAACCGGTAAAGTTGGAGAAAAATTAGCGCTAAATTACTTTAATGAGCTAATTGATAATAAAATAGACGAAGATAAGAAAGAACAGTTTAGGAATATTTTAAATGATAATCCAGGCTCTCAACACGGTCATGGCTATGATTTAGTAGCTTTTGATCCAACAAATACAGATAAAGCTGTAGAAAAATTTATTGAAATTAAAACATCTACATCTTCTAGTATTGAGGAACCATTTTTTATGTCGCTAAATGAAATGTTTGCTATGAAAGAATATAAGCAGAAATATTTAATATTAAGAATATTTAATGTTTCCGGTAAAGAACCACAATTTTATTTTATAGATCCATATGCAAATTATTCTGAATTTAAAGATGTAGATGATCTCATTGACAAAGTATTTAATGTAGAAGCTATTCAGTATAAAGTTTTTGGCGAAAAATGATTACTTGAACAAGAGCTAAAATAAAATTGTGATCTAATAAAAATAGAAACTGTAATTTAAATAAAACTTTCTAAATAAGCTAACTGATAAAAAATCAGTTTGTCCACAGTCTGAAACAAGATTCCTATATTCTTTAGGAATCTTGTTTTTTCTATTTTTATGGTGATAAAGAGCAGATAAGATAATGTGTAATAATCACAAAAAAGTTAAATATTTTAAGGCTTGTTTAATTATTAATGATTTTATATATAAAGAGCAGTATAATAAAGTTGTTAATATATTATGAATAATATTCAAGTAATTTTATTGTTTTTTAATTTGTCGATATTTAAGTTGAGTTAAATTTAAAGGGTGTAATTTGTTTTACAATGATGAAGATAATTAGTCTATCAAAATAAAGGGGTTGGGACTGTTATGAGTGATAATTTGTCATTATTCATTGACTATATCAATGATAATATAATCTATGGTAGTGAAATCAAACGGGAGAAATTAGAGAATTTATTTAATCAATTTGCTATAAAAAATGTTGAAAAGAACATTGTCTATGATGAACTGAAATCTTTAGATATTACAATCATTGAGTCACAGGATTCATATAAAAATAAATTGAAGAGATTATTTTCGGTTCTGTTGCAAAGTAAAAAAATATAGCTAACCACTAATTTATCATGTCAGTGTTCGCTTAACTTGCTAGCATGATGCTAATTTCGTGGCATGGCGAAAATCCGTAGATCTGAAGAGACCTGCGGTTCTTTTTATATAGAGCGTAAATACACTCAATACCTTTTAAAGTATTCTTTGCTGTATTGATACTTTGATACCTTGTCTTTCTTACTTTAATATGACGGTGATCTTGCTCAATGAGGTTATTCAGATATTTCGATGTACAATGGCAGTCAGGTTTAAGTTTAAAAGCTTTAATTACTTTAACCATTGCTACCTTCGTTGAAGGTGCCTGATCTGTAATTACCTTTTGAGGTTTACCAAATTGTTTAATGAGACGTTTGATAAACGCATATGCTGAATGATTATCTCGTTGCTTACGCAACCAAATATCTAATGTATGTCCCTCTGCATCAATGGCACGATATAAATAGCTCCATTTTCCTTTTATTTTGATGTACGTCTCATCAATACGCCATTTGTAATAAGCTTTTTTATGCTTTTTCTTCCAAATTTGATATAAAATTGGGGCATATTCTTGAACCCAACGGTAGACCGTTGAATGATGAACGTTTACACCACGTCCCCTTAATATTTCAGATATATCACGATAACTCAATGCATATCTTAGATAGTAGCCAACGGCTACAGTGATAACATCCTTGTTAAATTGTTTATATCTGAAATAGTTCATACAGAAGACTCCTTTTTGTTAAAATTATACTATAAATTCAACTTTGCAACAGAACCGATGTTGGTAACATTTATACAGGATCATTATACTTAAGTTTAATTTCGTTATTACAGAACCACACATTCCAACCAGAAGAGAAAGTATGTCTATTTAGTTATGGTTCAGGAGCAGTAGGAGAAATCTTTAGTGGTTCAATCGTTAAAGGATATGACAAAGCATTAGATAAAGAGAAACACTTAAATATGCTAGAATCTAGAGAGCAATTATCAGTCGAAGAATACGAAACATTCTTTAACAGATTTGATAATCAAGAATTTGATTTCGAACGTGAATTGACACAAGATCCATATTCAAAAGTATACTTATACAGTATAGAAGACCATATCAGAACATATAAGATAGAGAAATAAACTAGTGGCCGATTGTGCTTGATGAGCTTGGGACATAAATCCTAACTCGAAATAAATAAGCATATCACTAAACTGATTTTTTAAAGTTTACAGTGATATGCTTATTTTTTTATCTTACGATTTTGTACGTGCATGCTTGCCTAGGGGTATGGCTCGAGCCATTAGTCTCTCGCACATACTATTCCCTCAGGCGTCAGCACTTACAAAATCGGTTGTAATTTTCATTTTTATACGCATTCTTACTGAGATTATACTAATAAGAGGAATAGTAAAAGCAATTCTAAGTAAAATTGCAGATAAGAGGTTTGTTAAAAGCAGTTCTAAGTAAAATTGCAGATAAGAGGTTTGTTAAAAGCAGTTCTCAGTAAAATTACAGATAAGAGGTACGTTAAAAGCAGTTCTAAGTAAAATTGCAGATAAGAGGTTTGTTAAAAGCAGTTCTAAGTAAAATTGCAGATAAGAGGTACGTTAAAAGCAATTCCATGCAAAATTGCTGATAAGGGGTAAGTTAAAAGCAGTTCTCAGTAAAATTGCAGATAAGAGGTACGTTAAAAGCAGTTCTAGGCAAAATTGCAGATAAGAGGTGCGTTAAAAGCAGTTCTCAGTAAAATTGCTGATAAGGGGTAAGTTAAAAGCAATCCTAAGTAAAATTGCAGATAAGGGGTACAGAAAAACTAGACTTGATTACAAAATGGAGCTTGGGACATAAATGATTTTTTAAAAATGAGATGAGACGTAGATTAACTCCATAATCAATACGAATCTATCGACTTCTTTATTTATGATATTCATCTCTTTTTAATGGAAATAAAAGTGCGATTAATGTGATAATACAGTTACGTTAATTAAAAAAATAAAAATGCAAGGAGAGGTAATATGCTAACTGTATATGGACATAGAGGATTACCTAGTAAAGCTCCGGAAAATACAATTGCATCATTTAAAGCTGCTTCAGAAGTAGAAGGTATAAACTGGTTGGAGTTAGATGTTGCAATTACAAAAGATGAACAACTGATTATCATTCATGATGATTATTTAGAACGGACTACAAATATGTCCGGGGAAATAACTGAATTGAATTATGATGAAATTAAAGATGCTTCTGCAGGATCTTGGTTTGGTGAAAAATTCAAAGATGAACATTTGCCAACTTTCGATGATGTAGTAAAAATAGCAAATGAATATAATATGAATTTAAATGTAGAATTAAAAGGTATTACTGGACCGAATGGACTAGCACTTTCTAAAAGTATGGTTAAGCAAGTGGAAGAACAATTAACAAACTTAAATCAGAATCAAGAAGTGCTCATTTCAAGCTTTAATGTTGTGCTTGTTAAACTTGCAGAAGAAATCATGCCACAATATAACAGAGCAGTTATATTCCATACAACTTCGTTTCGTGAAGACTGGAGAACACTTTTAGATTACTGTAATGCTAAAATAGTAAACACTGAAGATGCCAAACTTACTAAAGCAAAAGTAAAAATGGTAAAAGAAGCGGGTTATGAATTGAACGTATGGACTGTAAACAAACCAGCACGTGCAAACCAACTTGCTAATTGGGGAGTTGATGGTATCTTTACAGACAATGCAGATAAAATGGTGCATTTGTCTCAATAGAAAGTTAGAGGTGAGTCTTACGTTTCAGTGACGGTAGACTTACCTTTAACATGTTACATACTAAAAAATTAATTTGAATAAGAAAGAGAGACATATATGAAATACGATGATTTTATAGTAGGAGAAACATTCAAAACAAAAAGCCTTCATATTACAGAAGAAGAAATTATCCAATTTGCAACAACTTTTGATCCTCAATATATGCATATAGATAAAGAAAAAGCAGAACAAAGTAGATTTAAAGGTATCATTGCATCTGGCATGCATACACTTTCAATATCATTTAAATTATGGGTAGAAGAAGGTAAATACGGAGAAGAAGTTGTAGCAGGAACACAAATGAATAACGTTAAATTTATTAAACCTGTATACCCAGGTAATACATTGTACGTTATCGCTGAAATTACAAATAAGAAATCCATAAAAAAAGAAAATGGACTCGTTACAGTGTCACTTTCAACATACAATGAAAATGAAGAAATTGTATTTAAGGGAGAAGTAACAGCACTTATTAATAATTCATAATAAAACAGTGAAGCAACCATCGTTACGGATTGCTTCACTGTTTTGTTATTCATCTATATCGTATTTTTTATTACCGTTCTCATATAGCTCATCATACACTTTACCTGAGATTTTGGCATTGTAGCTAGCCATTCCTTTATCTTGTACATCTTTAACATTAATAGCCATCATCATGTTTGGATTATCTTTATCATATGATATAAACCACCCAATTTGTCTGCCAGTTTCTCCTTGTTTCATTTTGAGTTCTGCAGTACCGGATTTGCCAATTAAGTTTGCATAAGATCTATAAATATCTTCTTTATGTGTTTTATTTACGACTTGTTGCATACCATCAGTTAATAGATTGATATTTTCTTTGGAAATAATATTTTTCTTCCAAACTTTGTTTTTCGTGTCTTTTAATAAGTGAGGTGCGTTAATATTGCCATTATTTTCTAATGCGCTATAGATTGAAAGGATCTGTACTGGGTTAATCAGTATTTCACCTTGTCCGTAACCTGAATCAGCTAATAATATTTCATTATCTAAATTTTTGTTTGAAATTTGAGCATTATAAAATGGATAATCACTTGGTATATCTTCACCAACACCTAGTTTTTTCATGCCTTTTTCAAATTTCTTACTGCCTAATTCGAGTGCTACTCTAGCAAAGAAAATGTTATCTGATGATTCTATTGCTTGTTTTAAGTCGATATTACCATTTACCACTTCATATCTTGTAACGTTGTAACCACCCCAAGATTTATCTTTTTGCCAACCTTTACCATCGATTTTATAACTTGTTTTATCGTCTAATGTTTTGTTATTTAACCCAATCATTGCTGTTAATATTTTTTGAGTTGAACCTGGTGAAGTTGTAATCTGGAACTTGTTGAGCAGAGGTTCTTTTTTATCTTCGGTTAATTTATTATATTCTTCGTTACTCATGCCATACATAAATGGATAGACGTCATATGAAGGTGTGCTTACAAGTGCTAATAATTCACCTGTTTGAGGGTGGATAGCAGTACCTGAGCCATAATCATTTTTCATGTTGTTATAAATACTCTTTTGAACTTTAGCATCAATAGTTAGTTGAATATCTTTGCCATCTTTTTTCTTTTTCTCTATTAATGTATGTGCGATTGTATTGCTATTATCGTCAACGATTGTGACACGATAGCCATCTTCATGTTGGAGCTTTTTATCGTAAAGTTTTTCGAGTCCCTTTTTACCAATAACTGCATCATCTTTATAGCCTTTATATTCTTTTTGTTTTAATTCTTCAGAGTTAATGGGACCAACATAACCTAATAGATGTGAAGTCGCTTTTTCTAGAGGATAGTTACGACTTTCTGTTTCATTAGTTGTAAGATGAAATTTTTTTGCGAAATCACTTAAATATTCATCCATTTTTTTAACGGTTTTAAGTGGAACGAAGGTATCATCTTGTACCCAATTTTGATCCATTTGTTGTTTGATATAGTCTTCAGAAATACTTAGTTCTTTAGCGATTGCTTTATAATCTTTTTTAGATACATTCTTTGGAACGATGCCTATCTCATATGCTGTTCCTGTATTGGCCAATTCCACATTGTTTCGGTCTAAAATTTTACCACGTTCTGATTTTAAATTTTCAATATGTATGCTTTGGTCTTTCTGCATTCCTGGAATAATGACGCTATGATCCCAATCTAACTTCCACATACCATCTTCTTTAACAAAATTAAATTGAACGTTGCGATCAATGTTACCGTAGTTTGTTTTAATTTTATATTGAGCATCTACTCGTTTTTTATTTTTAGATACTTTTTTTATTTTACGATCCTGAATGTTTATATCTTTAACGCCTAAACTATTATATATTTTTATCGGACGTTCAGTCATTTCTACTTCACCATTATCGCTTTTAGAAATATAACTGCTATCTTTATAAACTTGTTTGAAATTTTTATCTTCAATTGCATCAATAGTATTATTAATTTCTTTATCTTTTGAAGCATAAAAATATATACCAAACCCGACAACTACAACTATTAAAATAAGTGGAACAATTTTTATCTTTTTCATCAATATACTCCTTATATAAGACTACATTTGTAGTATATTACAAATGTAGTATTTATGTCAAAATAATGTTATAATTTTTGTGATATGGAGGTGTAGAAGGTGTTATCATCTTTTTTAATGTTAAGTATAATCAGTTCATTGCTCACGATATGTGTAATTTTTTTAGTGAGAATGCTCTATATAAAATATACTCAAAATATTATGTCACATAAGATTTGGTTATTAGTGCTCGTCTCCACGTTAATTCCATTAATACCATTTTACAAAATATCGAATTTTACATTTTCAAAAGATATGATGAATCGAAATGTATCTGACACGACTTCTTCGGTTAGTCATATGTTAGATGGTCAACAATCATCTGTTACGAAAGACTTAGCAATTAATGTTAATCAGTTTGAGACCTCAAATATAACGTATATGATTCTTTTGATATGGGTATTTGGTAGTTTGTTGTGCTTATTTTATATGATTAAGGCATTCCGACAAATTGATGTTATTAAAAGTTCGTCATTGGAATCGTCATATCTTAATGAACGACTTAAAGTATGTCAAAGTAAGATGCAGTTCTACAAAAAGCATATAACAATTAGTTATAGTTCAAACATTGATAATCCGATGGTATTTGGTTTAGTGAAATCCCAAATTGTACTACCAACTGTCGTAGTCGAAACCATGAATGACAAAGAAATTGAATATATTATTCTACATGAACTATCACATGTGAAAAGTCATGACTTAATATTCAACCAGCTTTATGTTGTTTTTAAAATGATATTCTGGTTTAATCCTGCACTATATATAAGTAAAACAATGATGGACAATGACTGTGAAAAAGTATGTGATAGAAACGTTTTAAAAATTTTGAATCGCCATGAACATATACGTTATGGTGAATCGATATTAAAATGCTCTATTTTAAAATCTCAGCACATAAATAATGTGGCAGCACAATATTTACTAGGTTTTAATTCAAATATTAAAGAACGTGTTAAGTATATTGCACTTTATGATTCAATGCCTAAACCTAATCGAAACAAGCGTATTGTTGCGTATATTGTATGTAGTATATCGAGCTTCACATGAAACAGCTAAAGAAGCTTTGGGCGATAAAGAGTTAAGAGCCATTGCACATGAGTTAACTAAAACAGTTAAGGATAACATGAGTGTTGATTGGTCTAAACGAGACAGTGCTAAAGCTAAAATGAGAGTTCAAGTTAGACGCCTATTAAAGAAATATGGCTATCCACCAGATCTTCAAAAAATGGCTGTGGAACAAGTTGTAGAGCAAGCAGAATTAATGGCAAGTCAGCAATAAAAAAATAAATCATAATGAGTCCGGGACATAAAGTTCTTGGATAAGTGAAAAAAGACAATTTCTATTGAAATAATATAGAAATTGTCTTTTTTATAAATTTTTTGATTATTTTCAGCTCGTTGAGCTACTACTTTTCTTATATTAAGTGCCATTAATACAAAACCAAGTTCTCTTTTGACTTTATTGAGTCCTCGGACAGACATCCGAGTGAAACCCAAAATAGCCTTCATAAATCCAAAAACAGGTTCCACATCAATTTTTCTTTGACTGTAGATATTTTTTGTTTCTGGTTCTGAAAGCTTTTTGTTAATTTGGGATTTAAAATATTCCCAGTTATAATTCTTCATTATTTTTTTGTTTGTTTTTGAATTGAAGTTCATACATTGATTTTTCAGAGGACATTCTGAACAATCATCACATTCATATAATTTGAAGTCTCGCTTATAACCATACTTATCATGACGATAGGCATATCTTTTAAAACCTAGCCGTTTATTATTCGGACAAATGAATTCGTCATTAATTTCGTCATAGTTCCAATTTTGAGTATTAAAGATGTCACTTTTATATTTTTTAGTTTTATCTTTTATAAACATTCCATATGTTATGAGTGGCGTTCGATTAAAGTCATCTATAATTGCCTTATAATTTGATTCACTACCATAACCTGCATCAGCTACAATATATTCAGGTAAATGACCGTAGGTCTCTTGAATTGAATTTAAAAATGGAATCATCGTTCTAGTATCCGTTGGATTTTGATACACATTATAAGATAAAACAAATTGGGAATTTGTTGCTATTTGTAAATTATACCCTGGCTTAAGTTGTCCATTTTTCATGTGATCTTCTTTCATTCTCATAAATGTCGCATCATAATCTGTCTTAGAATAACTATTTCTATCCTTTAAAATAGATTTTTGAAATTCGTATCGATACTTTCGCTCAAAATAATCATTGATTTGCTTTTTGTATTTTTTGATTTTAGTTCTTTTGAGACGTATTTGTTTTCTTGTTTTAGTACATTTTTCATTGTTGATATGTTGGTTTAAATCTTCGATTTCTTTATCTAAGTGACTACCAATCAAATCTATTTCTTCTTTTGTTAATTCATTATCATGATCTTCTTTAATTTCCGGTATGATTTTATTGGTTACCAATTCATGGTAGAGGGCTTTAGAATCCTCATTCATCTTTGATTCATGGTTTTGAATACTCTTTTTCCATACAAATGTATATCGATTGGCATTTGCTTCAATTTTTGTACCATCAATAAAAATAGCTTTATCATCTATAAGATTTTGTTTTACACACTGACTGTAAAATTGAATAAATAAAGATTCTAATAAAGCATCTACTTTTGGATTTACTCTAAATTGATTAATTGTTTTATAAGAAGGTTTTTGATTTTGTGATAGCCACATCATTCGGATGCTATCATTAAGCATTTTTTCTATTTTACGACCTGAGAATACAGATTGTGTGTAGGCATATAGAATCACTTTTAACATCATTTTAGGATGGTACGAAGTTGCACCACGGTGATGTCTGAATTCGTCGAATTCATTGTCAGGAATTGTTTCAACAATATCATTTACAGTAAAACGATGTTGATTTGTTTTGTTTCCATATTGACCTCCATGTATTTGCTATGATTTCAAAATCCATTTTTGACGTGCCTTAGGGTTGAGTGGATGCATAATTTCATTTGTTACTGGATTGATGAGCTTTTTTACTTTCTTTTTATGAGGTTTTAACATTTCCATCACTTGTTCGACACGGTCGATAACAACTGGTCGCTTCGCATAGGCACCATAAGCAAGAATCACTGTGTCACTTTCACTAATCGCTTTCATCAAATGAATATCAGTGTGCTCATCGTATGGATTTTTGATATGTTTGAGGTTTTCGGGTGTTCTAATATTAGAGAATAGATTTACAAGATATACAGCACCGTATCGTTCTGAATTGGCTAATTGGTTGAGGATAAGAACAGTTGTGAGATCGAGTGATAATACACCGTCTAAATGAGGATACATCGTTATCACTGTGCATGCAGCTTTCTTTTCATCCCATGTTTTCTTGAGTAAATAGCGGTGCTGTTCATCATCGCTAAATATGGCTTCTGTGTGTATCGTACTTTTGATTGTATTCATCATCGTCACTTCCTTTAGTATTCTTCTGGTAAAAGCATCACATAATAAAAAGCGTCCACGTCATCTTCACGAATGACGTAGACTTTCTTAGGTAATGCATTTTGATTTTTTTCATAGTTTGTATAGTGATATTCCAATTTGTATGTGGGTTGTTCTTGTTCATGTGTGATTGAGAGTATATTCTCATCTTCTTGTAATTTAAAAATGTGTAGGTAATCTGTATGAGGCTGGTTATCTTTTTTTTCTACCATGTGCCAAAGTAAGATTTGAAGGTCTAGTGGAATACTTTCATTAATTCCTCTTGTGATGTATCGATTGATTTTCATGCTATTTCCCTCCCTTCTGCTTTTCTTTCATGATGTCGATGATTTCGTTGATAACTGTGACGGATAATTGAGCAACTATGATCCAATTATTCATGGTCCTGACCTCCTTGTTTTAGTAAATGACGTTCATCAATAATGATATTTTGAGTATCTGTAAGGTACAGAAAGTCCATGTCAAAATGGTCTAAGTATCCGACACTGATGAGTTGGTTATTGGCATACATTAGAAATGGATAGATACTTAGCTCATGTAGTTCATCATTATAGTAGGTATAAGTCTCGAGTGTGAGATGTACCAGTGGAGAATCATTAATAAAACGTTCCGGTAGAATATTTTCTGCTGCTTCCTCCAGCGCTTCACATTCCCAAGCTTCGTTATTAGATAGTTGGAATAGGTGGGTTATATATTGTTTGAGTTCTTGAGTGATGGTTTTCATATTATTGCCTCCTAGATAGTGTAATAGTGATGTAGTTCATATACATCATTGAGATAATATATATTTGATTTGTCATTTATTACGAATCCCGGTGGGAATAAGAGAAAATTCCATATAAAAACCCGCTACAAACGTTGGTATGCCAAGGAAATCCTGAAATTCCGCCTATTTTGACAAACAATCAACTCATTATTTATAAGTATTGATGATAGGGTTGTGTCTCTGCTTCCTTATATATATTATTTATTTATAAAAAGTAACGGGATTTTGGGATTGTGCTTGCACAATCCTTCTGTTTCTTCGAATCTGCAAATCCCAATCATTTCCCGATTGTTACTTTACTTGATATATGAGAATGATTTTACCTAGTAAATGAGAAAAGCAATGTCCTATATTAAAGTACATTGCTTTTTCTATTAACGAATACCTATGACTAAACTATCTCTAGCTGTTTCTACAACTTCTGTACTGATTTTATCTAAGCCATTTATATCCATAATTCTATCTATCTGCGCAAATAAACGATGAATCAGCCTAAAATTCCCTTTTGTAATTTTAATAATCGTCGTTATTGCCTCATAATCAGTAAAATCTTCGAGTTTTAGATCAAATCCTAAATCTTGCCACTTATATTCTAATATATGATGCGTCTCGTCTTTACTTAGATTATCAAATTCATGTGCAAAACCTATACGCGAATATAGTTGAGGATAACGAGATAGTTTTTTCTCTATACCTGGCATACCAATAAATATCATTGCTAAATTATGTTCATCATAAATAGCTCTTAATTGCTCTAAATGTTGCACTTTAAGGCGATCAATCTCATCTACTATAATTAAATCAATATATTTAAACATATCACTATAATGTTTACTATGATCATGACCATACTTATTTACGATGTGTAATTTTTGACCCAAATCAATACTTGCACTAATACTATATAGATCATTACTTAATCTTGTTTGTTTTTCAGCCGGTGCAGTATAAAATATCTTATTCACCGATAATATATCATCAGTCGTTTTACTAGCTAGATCTTCCCACCCTCTATGATTAACTTGCTTTTCAATAGTATTCCAATTTGTGTAATACCTAGAAGATAAAGTTTTTCCGACACCAGGTTGACCATAGCAGATCCCAATATATTGATATTTGATACAAGCATCGCAAAATTCAGCAAATCGTTTATACTCTTTCGTTTCAATGAAATTCTGATTTTTAGTCATTACGATACCTCTTTAATTTTTTGACGTTTTTGGTCGTTTCTTGAGGTGAGTAACCATAACTTTTTTCTTCCTTAATTAAATCAGTGGTGCTTGGACTAGCAATGTTTTGTTTTAAGTGTTTTCTTCTCTGACTACGTGCGTGTTGTATCTCTTTTATATCAATTGAATAATCAGCTAAATCAGGGGATATTGCTGTACAAAGAAATTCATCTCTATAAAAAACGCGTATTTCAGCCATATCATTGGGATTGTAACGAATTAATACATACTCACCTACATAAGCAGTTAGGTTTGTATTACTGTATCTAAAGCCTTGAAAATGAATACCATCTGAATGAATTTTTCTAGATTTAGGTATTTCTAATAATAATAAATCAAGTTGTTCTAAACTGCTTGGCATATTAGGAAAAAAATGATTACTGTTCCACCGATTGATAGGAGTGCTCTGGATAGCACTGTGCTCTTTTTGATTATAATCTTCAATTAAAAAGTATCGTAATTTTTCTTCGAAATTTTGAAAATCTATTAAATCGCTAGAAGTATCATTATTGTTTATATATCCAGGAAGTTGTTCTAAGAAAGTTTGGTTAACTGTCTGAAAAAACCGTTCTATTTTCCCGCGACCACGAGGGACACCAACTTTTGAAAACATCAAGTTAATTTTCAAATCAATAGCGACTTGTTCCATGTGGTGCGAGGTAAAGTCACTCCCGTGATCTGTGTAGAATTTTTCGGGTATACCACATACTGGCCAATTGGTATTATTCTTATTCCATATTGCTTGGTGTAGTGTTAATGCTGTGTTTTGAGCATTAGGAGCATCAAAACTTATAAAGTAGCCTGCAATTGCACGACTATAGTCATCCATAATAATGGTTAGCCATGGTCTATTGATATTACCTTTTTGATCTAATATATAAATATCTAGCAAAGTATGGTCGGCTTGCCATATTTCATTGGGTCTTGAGGATTCTCTTATTTGTATTAAATCGTACTTATTTTGATAGTATTTTTCACCTTGGTGAGAGAAATCAATAACAGACTTAGGCATTGCTTTAATAATACTATAAACTTGTTTATAACTTGGTTTATAAAAATTATTCTCTATACAATAATTAGCGATTTTCCTATGAATCGTAGCAATACTATTTCTTTTATTCTTGAGTGCAAGGCGTTTAATCTCGTCTATTATGTTTTGTTTTAATTTATGCTCACCTTTATCAACTCTTGTATTATGAATTAGACCAGTAAGACCTTGTTCCTTATATAATTTATTCCACCTATAAAGTGTACTTAACGCAATACCTTTGCTTTTAGAAATGCTTGATAAAGATTGCTTGCCCAAGATAAAAGGTTTTATAATATTGTACTTTTGAGTAGCTTCTTTACGTTTGGCTTCAGAAAAATTAGTTAGATACTTCTCCTTGTTTTTCATCTTCCTTTTCCTCCAATTTATTGAGGTAACGATAAATCGTTGTACGTGAAACTTGCCACTGCTCTGCAATTGTCTTAATTGGCGTGCCATTATCATAAAGTGTCTTAAGTAAGTTTAAATCTTTTTGATTTAATTTTTCGGGTCTACCTCCATAGCGTCCTCTAGCACGTGCTGCAATTCGGCCAGCTGAAGAACGTTCTAAAATTAAATTTCGTTCAAATTCTGCAAACGCTGCGAATAAATGAAATAATAATTGTCCTGTAGAACTTGATTTATCCATCGTTATATTTTCTTCTAAACTATGGAAACTTACACCTCGTTCGTTAAGCTCATTAACTAATGTGATTAAATCCTCCATATTACGTCCTAGTCTGTCGAGTCTCCAAACAACAATCGTATCTCCTGATCTCGCAAATTCAATTGCTTTATCTAATCCAGGTCTTTTACTTTTTGAACCACTAATATGGTCGCTAAATATCTTTTCACAACCATATGCGTTTAATCGGTCCTCCTGTAAATTCAGATTTTGTAATCCAGTTGAAACTCTTGCATAACCTATTTTCAAAATACAAACCTCCTATATACATATACAGTGTACCATAACTTAATTTCAAGGTCTTTTGTGAACATAGATTTTTTGTTGGGTTTTTGAACACGAAAATATATGTATTACTCACTTATTTCGGCATAAAAAGAGAGTGTACAGAAAATGGTTGTTTTCTGTACACTTTTTTTAACACAACTGTATTAAAATGTGTTAACATATAACTATGCCAAAAATAATTAATCATAAAGAAAAGAAAAAACAAATCATTCAATACGCTTTCGACTCCATTGTAGAAAAAGGAGTTAAGGGATCTACTGTAAGACAAATTGCGAAATTAGCTGATATGACACCTGGACAGATTAGATATTATTTTCCGAATCATTCAGAGTTATTAAATGCTGTAATGTCTACAGTAGAATTAAAAGTAAGGAGGAGAATTGAAGCAATATTTAAATCTGAAAACCTTACTACAATAGATAAAGCAAAAGCGAGTTTATTAACAGTACTACCATTGGATAAAGAGAGACTAGCTGATATGGAAGTTTGGATGGCGTTTCGCAATGACATACATGAGTATGGTCAAAGTACACTTGATGATGGGTTAGATCAATTATGTAATAGTATTTTGACATTATTAAAAAACGATCATTTGCTGAAGAACAATGTGAATATTCATCTTAATTCGATGAAATTACATGCATTAATTGACGGTTTAGCTTTACATAAATTGCTTAATCCAAACGGTGTTTCAAACGATGATATTCAAATCATTGTTGATGAAGAAATAGTTAGATTAACGAAATAAAGGAGGACGGCCCGTGAATTTTATAATATGGCTTATAATTTTTTGTGAAATAGCCTTTTGGTTTGTAATATTACTTGGTTTAGTAACAAGATATATATTAAATCAACAAACATTAGGTTTATTCTGGGGCTGACCCAAAAGTAGCTCCTATATGAAAAATAGAGGTCTTTCCATTTAGATAGTAGTGGAAAGACCTCTATTTATCTTTTGAAAGTGAATACAAAAATAAAGCACACTCTGCTATAATATAGGT
>NZ_JACVZN010000032.1:0-34377 GCF_017151895.1 Staphylococcus sp. EG-SA-15
GTCGCAGTACCATCTGCATGTGTTGTTACGTTATATGCGTTTGTTTCGCTTGGCTTTTTTTGTGTCGGGCGAGCGCCATATGATACTTGACCATTTGCATGTGTTGTTACGTTGTATGCATTTGTTTCGCTTGGCTTTTTTTGTGTCGGGCGAGCGCCATATGATACTTGACCATTTGCATGTGTTGTTACGTTGTATGCATTTGTTTTGCTTGGCTTTTTTTGTGTCGGGCGAGCGCCATATGATACTTGACCATTTGCATGTGTTGTTACGTTGTATGCATTTGTTTTGCTTGGCTTGTTTTGTGTTGGGCGAGCGCCATATGTTACTGTGCCATCTTGATTTGTCGTTACGTTGTATGCATTTGTTTCACTTGGCTTGTTGAATCTTGGTCTCGCTTCATATCCAAATGTTCCATCGTTGTATTCACGGATACCTGTACCAGCATCTCTATATTTCACATACTTTGGTGTTTTGTTAAATTGCGGTCTCGGACCATATTGAGAAGCTTCTGTTGTTTCAGTTGCTTGAGGTTTAACTTCAATATCACTTGATTCTCCTTGAGTACCTTTCAACGTTGATTCAGTACCTTGTGGTTTTATTTCAAGTTTAGATGAGCTACCTTCAAGACCTTCTAAAATAGGGTTCGTTGGTGTACTTTCACCTGTAATTGACGGTAAAGTCACAGATGGTTGTGTATAATTGTCACTTAAAGATGGTCTGTTTTGTTCCATTGTTAGAAAATCTGGACCTTGAACGATTTCACCTTGTAACGTTTTATTTTCCATCGTTGGATATTCCGGACCTTTTACAATTTCACCATAGATTGTGTGCTGTTCCATCGTTGGGTATTTTGGCCCTTCTACAGTTACACCTTGAATTGTACCTTCTGGAATCTTAACTAGAGGTTGTGCAACTGGTTGTGTTGTTTCTTCAGCTTTACCAGCCGTAGTTTTAACCTCTTGTTGGTTATCAACTTTAGGTGCTTGAGGTGCTTGAGGTGCTTGAGGTTCTTCAACTTTCTTCTCTTCTTTTACTACTGGCGATTTTGTTTCAGTTTCTCCGTATTTTTTGACAGTTTTCTTTTTCCAAGATGCATCTGCATTTGCAACCGCTTCTCTTGTTTCTTTAACTAACTTATCAAAATTTTCTTTATTCTCTTTTTTCTTTGTATAATCATGAATATTGGGGTCATATTTCTTTATTGTTGTAGGTCTATTCTGATTTGTTTCCATAAAGAAATCATCGACTATTGAATTTAAGTCTTCCATCATTTCTTTTTTTATACGTTCATTAGTGATTCTATTCGGGTTATGCACGTCACCTAGTATTATGTCTAATTTTGCTCGTAATTCTTTAGCATGTATACCAAATTTTTCATGACTATAATACGCTGCAAAAACTGTATCTATTTCACTAACAAATTCATATATTTTATCAGTTTCTTGTTTTTCAGTATTTTCGTCATAAGGCTTTAAGTCTTCATTTTTAGATTGAATATCTCTTACTTCATTATTAAATTTTTCCACAGCGTCTTTTAATGAATTTGAGATTTCATTATATTCATTCATTGTTAAATAGTAAACATTATACTTATGAAATGAATACATTTTTGAATTATCGTTTGGGTAAGTTGCTTTATACCATTTTTTATAATAATCGTATTCATCTATTTTTTTCTTTAATAAATATTGATCTTCTCCTAATATCCTTTCCATTAATTTATCTTTTGCCTCTTTATATTCATTACCACCATATTGATACTCATCTGTTAATGCCAATGCACTTGAAAACTGCTTTTCTAGAGCTTCTATTTTTTCCCAATAATATCTGCTATCTATTAATGTCCCATTTTTACTCTCTTTTTTAACTTGTGATTTCCCATTATAATCCTTTGTTACTATCGCATCTGCTTTGTTATCCCATGTAAATAAGCTAGATGCAACTGCTAATGCGCCTAGCGAAATTATTTGCTTTTTCATATTTTTTTAATTCCTCCAAAATGTAATTGCCCAATCTACATTAAAGAAACAAAATATTAAAAGACATTAACTATATATTAACTAGAATAAACAAAGCATTAACTATCTTTTTGTTATAGTTAATTAGCTTTGCAATATACAATAGTGTATAATTTTTTTGATTAATGTACATCAAAGGAGTAACAAAGCATGACAACACAAATGAAAATCAAAACATATTTAGTTGCTGGTATTAAAGCGGCGCTCCTTGATACGACTGGTATTAAATTAGCAAGCAAACCTGAAACTACATCACATACGTATCAACATCAAGCGCTTGTAGATCAATTACATGAATTAATAGCAAACACTGACTTAAATAAATTATCGTACCTAAATTTAGATGCGTTTCAAAAACGCGATATTTTAGCTGCGCACTATATTGCAAAATCCGCTATACGCACTAAAAATTTGGATCAAATGACTAAAGCGAAACAAAGATTAGAAAGTATTTACAATTCAATTTCTAACCCTTTGCATTCACAAAACAATTAATAATTCACCAATAAATCATGTAAGTGTTTGTGACGCCAAATTGCCATACAAATACTTGTCATATGAATATAAACGAATGAAACGATTGCCTATCCCATAGATGGCAACATTAAAAAGACCTCTGAAGGTATCATCTTGATAACTTTAGAGGTCTTTGTTTATATTATTCAAACAAAATTCTTATAGAACGATCGAAGTATGTTTCGTCTTTCTTTTCTTCTTTAATCTGATCAGCTAATGCTGGGTCATCTGTGATAATACCATCAACATTGGTTTGTAAGTATTTCGTTAAATCTTCTTCGCCGTTAATGGTCCAAGTATAGACTTCTTTATTTTCCAAGTGCGCTTGATTAACAAGTCTTGGCGAATAAGAAAAATCTTCGATGACAAAGAAATCTAATGATGTTTCTTTAAAATGACCAAACTGCAACGGAATGATATAACCACACTTGAGATATGGCGCTTCTTTTTTCAACTTAGTCATCACATCATAATCCAAAGACATCACACGATATTGATGTTCAACACCATGCTTTTTCAAAATATCAATAACACGTTGTGTATAATCTGCTGGTTCTTTACCATGTGGCTTTAACTCTACTAGTAGCTTCACATTTGATTGTTTAGCCGTTTCAATAAATTCGTCTAAGGATACAAGTTTTGCTTCATGTCCATTTTGACGCATTTTCAAACCGACGACATCTTTGAAATTAGATTCAGAAATATTTTTATTAACACCTGTTAAACGTTTCAAATTGTTATCATGACTAACAACAAATTGTTTATCTTTCGTCATAATTGTATCTAACTCAACGTATTCGACATTCGCTTTTGCAGCAGCTTTCAATGACGGAATAGAATTTTCAACGCCTTTATCTTCGAAACCACGATGGCCAATAATGGAGATATTTGTATTGATAGTATTATTGTAAAGTAAGTACATGTTATAACCGATAAAACATGTCACTGCAAGCACCATTGAAATTATAAAGAACCTAGACTTCCGTTTCGGTTTTGGGTATTTAAATTCTAAGCCCGGTTGGTCTAATACATTCTCTTGTTTTAAGTGCAGTACTAACACACTGATTAATGATAATTTCGTAAATAAATAATAGAAGAACAATGCGCTTTTCAATACAACAAATAAAATTGATGAGACTAAAAACTTATCTCCTTCTTCATCTACACAAATAGCAAGATATGTTGCTCCTGAAATAATTAATGTTAAAATCGCACCAATGATGAGTTCCAATATAACTATTTCTATAACAAGTCGAAACTTATTTCGCTTCGTAATTTGCCAACTTAGTCTCATATTTTTAAATAACGACTGGCGGTTTAAAATCGTTAACGGTAACGTAAATATTAATTTAAAGTTTAATATAAATACAGCAATCATAAAGGTACCGTAAATGATTATACCTTTCGTCGTTTTCATAAGTTCTTCCGTTAAAAATTTAGGTATGTAAATATTTTTTGTTAATACTGAACTTAGTCCTAGGTTGGCAATGGGTATCATTAACATTAAATAAATGACAAAGAAAATAACTGGTACACCTATGAGTTTACGCACATTTACAAAGGCATTTTTAAAAATGGATTTAAATGTAATAATCTGTCGATCAAAGCCGGCATAAACCATATAAACTAACAATGAAAACTCTACATAAATCAGAAAAGCAACACTTAATATGAATATAATAAGAAGTATCACACTGGCAGGATGACTTATGATTTCCGTCCAATTGTTAATCGTAAGTTGGCTTTGCCCAGCTACTTTTAACATCATATTAAATAGTAAAATTAAGTATGTACTACTAATAAAAATCATGATTAACTGCAATAGTAAGGCATTAATGCTAAAACGCCCTTTATTTTGATACAGTAATTTAAATACTGCCCATATATCTTTACTAATTCTCTTCATAATCACGCTCCGCATTGCTTTAATATTAAGTTTCATCTTAATATTTTTCATTACTCAGGGTCAATAAAAATTTGAAAAGACTCATATTCATATGCAAGTAGCAAATAATAACCCATTCGATGATATTGGAACCTCACCTTTAACAAGACATCACATTCTTTATCAGCATAGCTACTTACAAAAACGTCTTCCTTCAACCATTGTAGAAGTTGTCTCATATACCTACTACGTCTTGCTAATACTCAATACTCAATTGAAAAAGAAGCATATGCCCCTTCACTCTTGAAGTTGCATATGCTTTCTTTTCGGTCTGAATTGTATTTATAATTCAACGGGAATTTTCCCTTTGAAGTTAACATAACGGTAGGCTGCTTTAACAGCTTCATCATCGGGCGCTTCGACATCTTCTAATTCATATGCAATGCCCAATGTTTTCCACTTATGAACACCTAACTGATGATATGGCAGAATTTCAAACTTTTCGACGTTATCAAGAGAATTAATAAATTCCCCTAGTTTAATTAAATCGTCTTTATCATCAGAATAACCAGGCACAAGGACATGTCGAATCCATACAGGTTGTTTCATATCTGACAGTTTGCGCGCGAAGTTAAGGATGTGTGTATTAGGCTTTCCTGTCAATCTAATATGTTTGTCATTATCAATATGTTTTATATCTAATAATATCAAGTCTGTATGTTTTTGTAATTCTTCAAAATGCCTTTGAAATGCTTTTGTATCATTAGCACATCCAGCCGATGTGTCTAAGCAAGTGTGCACACCATTTTCTTTTAATTCTGCAAATAATTTTTCTAAGAATGGCATTTGTAACAATGGTTCGCCACCACTGACTGTTACACCGCCACCCGATGCATCAAAGTATGGTTTGTATGGTAATATTTCATTCACCATTTCATCAACTGTGACTTCTCTTGATGGCTCACTAATTTTCCAAGTATCTGGATTATGGCAATACAAGCATCTAAGTAAGCATCCTTGTGTAAATAATATATATCTTAATCCCGGTCCATCGACAGTACCTAAACTTTCGACAGAATGTAAGTGTCCCTTAAGCATAGTGCTCCCACCTTAAATTTTGTTACATACTTTCATGGAATGTACGAGAAATTACATCTAATTGTTGTTCACGTGTTAATTTAATGAAGTTAACAGCGTAACCAGATACACGGATTGTTAACTGTGGATATTCTTCTGGATGTTCCATTGCATCTATTAATGTTTCACGGTTAAATACGTTAATATTTAAGTGGTGACCACATTGCATTGCGTAACCATCTAACATACTAGTTAAGTTACGGTTTTGATCTTCTGGTTCTTTACCTAATGATTTTGGTACGATACTGAATGTATTTGAAATACCATCTTTACAGCAATCGTAAGGGATCTTAGCTACAGAACTTAATGAAGATAATGCACCTTTTTGGTCACGGCCATGCATTGGGTTTGCACCTGGTGCAAATGGTTCGCCAGCTTTACGTCCGTCTGGTGTGTTACCAGTTTTCTTACCGTATACAACGTTTGAAGTAATTGTTAATACACTCATTGTATGTTCTGAATCACGATATGTTTTATGACTACGTAATTTAGTCATGAAGCGTTCTACTAAATCAACTGCGATATCATCTACACGGTCGTCATTGTTACCGTATTTAGGGAAGTCGCCTTCGATTTCAAAGTCTACTACAAGACCTTCTTCGTTACGAATTGGTTTAACTTGTGCATATTTAATTGCAGATAATGAGTCAGCTGCTACTGATAAACCAGCGATACCTGTTGCCATTGTACGTACAATTTCTGTATCATGTAATGCCATTTCAATACGTTCATAGCTGTATTTATCGTGCATGTAGTGAATAACATTTAATGAGTTAATGTAAACACCTGCTAGCCAATCCATCATTTGATCAAATTTCTTGAATACTTCGTCATATTCTAATACTTCGCTGTTAATACCTTCGAAGTTTGGACCAACTTGTGCACCAGATTTTTCATCTTTACCACCATTGATAGCGTAAAGTAATGTTTTAGCTAAGTTCGCACGTGCACCGAAGAATTGCATTTGTTTACCAATTGTCATCGCTGATACACAACATGCGATACCATAGTCATCGCCATAGCTTTCACGCATAATGTCATCATTTTCATATTGAATAGAACTTGTTTTAATACTCATTTTTGCACAGTATGTTTTGAAGTTGTCAGGTAAACGTACTGACCATAATACTGTTAAGTTTGGTTCTGGTGCTGGACCTAAGTTATCTAATGAGTGTAAGAAACGGAATGAGTTTTTCGTAACAAGTGGACGTCCGTCAATACCTACACCACCGATAGATTCAGTTACCCAAGTTGGGTCTCCAGAGAATAATTCATTGTAATCAGGTGTACGAGCAAATTTAACAATACGTAATTTCATGATGAAGTGGTCAATAATTTCTTGAACTTCGCTTTCAGTAATAACGCCTGCTTTAAGGTCACGTTCAGCATAGATATCTAAGAATGTTGATGTACGACCTAAACTCATTGCTGCACCGTTTTGTTCTTTAATTGCAGCAAGGTATGCTAAGTATAACCATTGAACTGCTTCTTTGAAGTTTTCTGCTGGACGGCTTAAATCGAAACCATATTTTTGTCCAAGTTCTTTTAATTCTTTTAATGCACGATATTGTTCTGATAATTCTTCACGTAAACGAATTACATCTTCTGACATTTCTGTAGACATCGTGTTGAAGTCGTGCATTTTTTCTTCCATTAAGAAATCTACACCATATAAAGCTACACGACGATAGTCACCGATAATACGTCCACGTCCGTATGCATCAGGTAAACCAGTGATTACACCTGCTTTACGGCAGTTCAACATTTCTCTAGAATATGCATCGAATACACCTTGGTTATGTGTTTTACGATAATCTGTAAAGATTTTTTCAGTTTCTTCGTCTAATTCGTAACCGTAAGCTTCACAAGCTGCTTTCGCCATACGAATACCACCGAATGGTTGCATTGAACGTTTGAATGGCTTTTCAGTTTGTACACCTACAATTGTTTCTAAATCTTTGTCTAAATAACCAGCATCATGAGATGTGATTGTTGAAGCTACTTTCGTGTCCATATCCCACATGCCGCCACGTTCACGTTCTTCTTTCGATAACTGCATTACTTGTTCCCAAAGTTTAGAAGTTGCTTCTGTTGGTCCTGCTAAAAATGAATCATTACCTTCATAAAGAGTGTAGTTTAATTGGATAAACTCTCTTACATCTACGTGTCTGTTCCATCTTCCATTTTTAAATCCTTGCCAAGCTGTTGCATGATTTTTATTTGTTTCTAACATACTAAACGCCTCCATCTGTATAATGTTGTGAATTTGAAATGCTATGTTAACGTTTTCATAGTCATTGTAGCATGTTTGTTGTGATTTTTTTCACATAAATTATGTACAATTTTCATCAAATGTATGTCAAAACATAGAAACTGTACTAATTTGTGTAACAGTAATATGCTAATTGCATTCTGTTACACAACAGTTATAATGTTCACTATTTTCATTGCTTTAAAAGTTAATTTAGGAGTATATATTTGTTTATAAAAAATGATTGTTGATAAGCGTTAAATCAACACTTAGAAAGATTTACTTTTATATATGAAGAGACTGGATTAAATACTTTTATTGACGTAAAAATATACTTTTGAACCGTTCAATATCTTGCCAATTTTTATATAACAGCTACAAATAAAATATAACAGTTTGATTTTACAACCTCGGTAAGTCATCTTGACAAACAAAAATTATGTGCTATCACAACATTTGCAACGTCTTAACAAGTCATCTTTAAACATTTCTAAATATTTAACATTACTTATGCGTCATTTATTGCTAAAATTATTGTATTAAAATATACATAGAATTGATGGGATATCATGAAATCAAAAATTTATATCTTGCTATTATTTCTCATTTTTTTATCAGCATGCGCTAATACGCGTCACTCTGAATCAGATAAAAATGTATTAACAGTTTATTCTCCGTATCAATCAAACTTGATTCGTCCAATTTTAAATGAATTTGAAAAACAAGAGCATGTCAAAATTGAAATCAAACATGGATCTACTCAAGTACTGCTTTCAAACTTGCATAACGAAGATTTTTCGGAGCGTGGTGACGTCTTTATGGGTGGTGTGTTATCAGAAACAATTGATCATCCAGAAGATTTTGTTCCCTATCAAGATACATCTGTAACACAGCAATTAGAGGATTATCGCTCGAACAATAAATATGTTACTAGTTTTCTATTAATGCCAACAGTTATAGTAGTGAATTCAGATTTACAAGGAGATATTAAGATTCGAGGTTATCAAGATTTATTACAACCTATACTTAAAGGTAAAATTGCGTACTCAAATCCAAATACAACAACGACAGGCTATCAACATATGCGCGCTATTTATAGCATGCATCATCGAGTAAGTGATGTGCATCAATTCCAAAACCATGCGATGCAACTGTCAAAGACGTCTAAAGTCATTGAAGATGTTGCAAAAGGTAAATATTACGCAGGTCTAAGCTACGAACAAGATGCACGCACATGGAAAAACAAAGGTTATCCTGTATCAATCGTTTATCCAATTGAAGGAACAATGTTAAATGTTGATGGTATTGCTTTAGTTAAAAATGCACACCCTCATCCTAAGCGTAAAAAGTTAGTGCAATATTTAACAAGCCGCTCAGTACAACAACGATTAGTTGCAGAGTTCGATGCCAAGTCAATTCGAAAGGATGTTAGTGAACAAAGCGATCAGTCTATCGAAAATCTTAAGAACATACCTTTAATACCGAAATCTAAATTACCGGACATTCCACATCATAAATTTTTGGAGATGATTCAATGACGGCATACAAACCTTATAGACATCAATTGAGACGATCGTTATTTGCGTCTACTATTTTTCCAGTATTTTTAGTCATTATTATTGGACTAGTAAGCTTCTATGCCATCTATATTTGGATTGAGCATCGTACGATTCATCAACATGTTGATGAAAGTCAGTCATCTTTACATCACACTGAAAAGCAGATTCAGACATTTATTACACAGCATAATAATTCGTTTCAAGAGCTCGATTTAACAAATCATCATGATGTTACCGCTACAAAACGTGAATTATTAAAATTAATACACCAACAGCCCGCAACACTTTATTATGAATTATCTGGACCAAATCAGTTTATAACCAATAATTATGAACATTTAAACACTAAAAATATGTATTTATTTTCAACGCATCAGCTTAAATTCAATAATAGTACATATATGCTTAAAATTTATATGGCTAACACCCCACGTTTAAGTGAAATTAAGAAAGATAGCCGACAATTCGCACTTATCGTTGATCAATATGACAATATTTTATACGCCAACGATGACCGTTTTACTATAGGTGAAAAGTATAGACCGCAACAATTCGGATTTATGAATGAATCTGTAAAATTAAACCATGCTGACCATCGTCTCATTATTTATAAAGATATACATGAAAACATTGAAGATGGTATCACGTTGTTAATTGTTATGGCCGTAGTTCTTGTTTTACTAGTAATATTTGGTTTCATTAGCGCAGATAATATGGCTAAACGACAAACAAAAGATATCGAAACGATTATTCAAAAAATTTACTATGCCAAAAATCGTCATCTAGGTACATATACGCCTTTAAAAAACAACAGTGAACTAGAAGAAATTAATAATTATATTTACGATTTATTTGAATCAAATGAGCAACTAATCCATTCTATCGAGCATACAGAACGTCGCTTGCGTGATATTCAGTTAAAGGAAATAGAGCGCCAATTCCAACCTCATTTCCTATTCAATACGATGCAAACAATACAATATTTAATTACGTTATCTCCTAAATTAGCACAAACTGTGGTCCAACAATTATCGCAAATGTTACGTTACTCATTACGTACAAACTCACATACAGTGGAATTAAACGAAGAGTTGAACTACATTGAACAGTATGTTGCGATACAAAACATCCGTTTTGATGACATGATTAAGCTCCATATCGAAAGTTCTGAAGAAGCGCGTCACCAGACAATTGGTAAAATGATGCTTCAGCCACTCATAGAAAATGCTATTAAACATGGTAGAGATACTGAGTCATTGGACATTACTATACGCCTGACATTGGCACGTCAGAATTTACATGTTTTAGTTTGCGACAATGGTATCGGGATGTCGTCATCTCGCCTGCAATATGTACGCCAATCTCTTAATAATGATGTATTTGATACTAAGCATTTGGGATTAAATCATTTACACAATAAAGCAATGATTCAATATGGTTCACATGCACGACTTCATATTTTTTCAAAGCGTAATCAAGGTACGTTAATTTGTTATAAAATACCACTTTCAAGGGGGAATGTAGATGTTTAAGGTAGTTATTTGTGATGATGAACGAATTATTCGAGAAGGATTAAAGCAAATCATTCCTTGGGGAGACTATCATTTCAATACAATATACACTGCTAAAGATGGTGTTGAAGCATTATCACTAATTCAACAACATCAGCCAGAATTAGTAATTACTGATATTCGTATGCCACGTAAAAATGGCGTCGATTTACTCAATGATATTGCGCATCTAGATTGTAATGTCATCATATTATCGAGTTACGATGACTTTGAATATATGAAAGCCGGCATTCAACATCATGTTCTTGATTATTTATTAAAACCAGTAGACCATGCACAATTAGAAGTTATTTTAGGAAGACTTGTCCGTACCTTATTAGAGCAACAATCACAGAACGGCCGTAGCTTAGCATCTTGTCATGATGCCTTCCAACCACTATTAAAAGTAGAATACGATGATTATTATGTAAACCAGATTGTTGATCAAATTAAGCAATCTTATCAAACGAAAGTGACTGTTTCAGATTTAATTCAACATATCGATGTTAGTGAATCGTATGCGATGCGAACATTTAAAGATCATGTTGGTATTACAATTGTCGATTATTTAAATCGCTATCGTATTTTACAATCTCTGCAATTGTTAGATCGACATTACAAACACTATGAAATTGCAGACAAAGTAGGCTTTTCAGAGTATAAAATGTTTAGCTATCATTTTAAAAAATATTTACAAATGTCGCCAAGTGATTATTGTAAGCAAGCAAAATAGATTAGCAAATAACTAATGATTATGGCGCCTACATTTTGTTCTATGAAAAAGCGGACTGATAGAGAAGTTTTCACTTTTCTTTCAGTCCGCTTTTTAGAGAGTTTAAATATAAAACAATACTCCCTACAATATTGACACCGCTATATGTCTTTATTGTAAGGAGTAAATTCATTGAGTCACCCTAAGTCGGGCAAATAAGGATACTTCATAACAGGGAATTATGATCTGCCCCGAGACATAGAGATGATATATTTGCAAGGGTAGAAGCAGTATCTTTCATCTCTTCACGCACATGCCGTCGGGGCAGGATTGCCAACTATATTGCAATAGATTGGCGATACTTTTAATCCGATTTATATTAAATTTTTAAACTTCTAATTTTCTTTTCTTCATAGAAAGCAACGATTCCTAATAGAATCATGCCTAGGAATAATGCAACATAGAAGACGATGAAAACATCTGTCCATCCACTTAATGTATATCCAAAGATGTTTAAACCGTTACGTGTTGGATCAGCAATAGCCGCCAAACCAACTTTCGCCATTGAGTCACCGAATAGATACGCGAATGAACCTGTCATTCCGTTTGCTACACTGATGGCATTTTTAGGAACAAAACCAGTCAATGATACACCAATTAATAATTGCGGACCAAAGATTAACGCACCTAATGCAAACAATGAAATGTTAACCATCATGACACTTGTAGCATTTGTGTAGAATAAGACAACAAATGTAATCATAAACATACAGCCAATAGCTACAATTGCACGACGACCTTTTAATAAGTCTGATACGTAGCCCCATAATAAACTTGCAACTAAAGCACCAATTTCAAAGTAGAATATCGTATTAACTGCATCGCCTTTACTAAAGTGTAAATGCTCTGACACATATAACGGTGCCCAGTTATCAATACCGATTCGTACAATGTATACAAAGACGTTTGAAACACATAGAATCCATATAACAGGATTTCCCAGGATATATTTTTTAAAGATCTCCCATTTCGTCATACCTTGAGAATCAATATTTTCTTTATCAACCGGCTCTTCCCAAATTTCTTCAGCACGATTCCATCCTAATTCTTCCGGATCATCTTTTCCGATAAATAATGTTGCGATACCAATAAGTAATGCAATCACCGATGGGAAAATGAACATCCCTATAACATTTCCATGGAAGAATACATTAGCACCCCAAAGTGCAACACCACCTGCTATGGCACCACCGATATTATGTGATGTATTCCAAAATCCTAAGTATCGGCCACGTTTCGTTCTTGGCGCCCATCTTGAAATCGTTGAATAACTTGCAGGTCCACCAACTGATTGGAACACCCCGTTAAGTCCCCAAAGTACAATTAATAATCCCATTACAGAACCAAAGTAACTTAACACAAATCCCATAATTAAAACTGTAATCGCAGATAAGATAAGTAAGAATGAGATAATACGTTTTGTGTTACGTCCATCGACAAAATATCCAAGTAATGTTTTTCCTAAACCGTACGTGATACTAAATGCTAATCCGATATAACCAAGTTCTAATGTAGATAATCCAATTTCCTCTTTTAAAAACGGTTGTGCCGCCTTAAAGTTGTTTCGAATTAAATACATAGCCATATAAACAAAGAACACTACAAAGAAAGCTTGCATAAAGTTTCTAAGCCATAATTTACGTTGTACCGATAATGGAATGCCTTTGTTCGGAATCTTATGGATATCAAAAAAGTTCATCTCTGTCACCTCAATCATTTTCGTTAAGCCAAATATATCACGTCGGTGTAAGCGCTTAATATCCTTAAAATTATTAAATTATCCAAAATACTGAACATAAACACATACTTAGAAACATATTTATGTACTAAAATTAATAAATAGTTAATAGTATTTGACAAGTTTTATCTATAAAATACTTTATGTTGTCAAAATCAACGCTTATACATATGACATAATGACGGAGGACATCATGATTTTATCTATATTACTTATCTTTTTCTGTATCAGACTTGTCAGCTTAAAGATATCTATTAATCACTCAAAACAATTAAAAGCAGACGGTGCAGTTGAATATGGCGTTAAAAATTCGAAGTTTTTAGCAATAACACACGTTTTAATTTATGTATTGGCTGGTGTAGAGGCATTTATTAATAAAGATACATTTAGCTTTGCAAATGGTATTGGCTTAGTTATATTAATCTTTGCTTATATCATGTTATTTATGGTTATTAAAACTTTAGGTGGTATTTGGACATTAAAATTATTCATTTTACCTAACCATCCTATTATTAAATCTGGATTATATAAAATTACAAAACACCCAAATTACTTCTTAAACATCATTCCTGAATTAATCGGTGTATTATTATTAACACACGCAACATATACAACTATTTTATTAGTACCGTATGCGTATTTCTTATATGTACGTATTAAACAAGAAGAGAAATTAATGAATATTTAAAAAGATGAAAGCCTGTCATCACATTAGTCGACATCGACGTCCATCTTTAAAGTGCGTTCTGAAATATTATATTCAGAAACCTTTAAAGTATGTCGTGTCTATGACCATTGTGACAACAGGCTTTTTTATTATCATATACCTCACTATTGAAAAGCTTATATACTCTTTTCAATGATTCGGATTGTTACTGTGAATGGGTATGACCATCGCTATATACTTATATAAAGTACACCTTCTTTACAAACAATGAACTTGATTTAAGGTGTGAAATTTTTGGCAATGGCTTGGCGACATATGCATTTATTCAACACTGCCACCAGTCTTACTTCAGACAAACTTCAGACTAACCTCGCGTTCGTATTATGCCCACCACATGTCTGCTGGCTTGTCGTAAATATTAACAGATTTCAAAGTTTGACAAGCTTTTTGGAAACCTTCTTCTACTGACATAATAGGATCTTCATGTTCAATACTTAATACATAATCATATCCATTAATAATAAGTTGACTTATGATATCTGCCCATACATATGGACTATGTCCATAACCAACTGTACGGAATGTCCATGCTCTTGTTGCAACGTTACCATATGGTTGCATATCAGTTAGACCATACATATTTACATTTTCTTGATTAATATACGTATCTTTAGCATGGAAGTGATGAATTGCATTTGCTTGGCCTAATATGCGAATCGCAGCAATTGGGTCAATACCTTGCCACCATAAATGACTAGGATCTAAGTTAGCACCGATATATTCATTTGTAGCTTCACGTAACTTCAACATCGTATATGGTGTATGAACTAAAAATCCTGCATGCAACTCTATGGCAATTTTTACATCTTGCTCTTTTGCAAACTCAGCTAAATCTTGCCAATATGGTATCAACTTTTCATTCCACTGATAATCATAAATTTCAGAGTAGGCTGTTGGCCAAGGTGTAACAGGCCAATTAGGCTTTTTAGCGGTATCATCTGATCCTGCAATGCCAGAAAATGTATTAACAACTGGCACGTCTAATAGATTTGCTAAACGGATTGTTTTACGTAACGTTTCATCGGCTTCTTTCGCTTCTGTCGGATCTGGAGAAATTGGATTGTTATGACAACTGAAACCACTTATTTGTAAGCCTCTGTCTGTGATTGACTTCATAAATGCTTGGCGCTTGTCTTCATTTTCTAACAACTCATCTAACTTACAAAATTTATCTCCTGGGTTACCACCTGTTCCAACTTCAATCATATCCAATCCAGATTCTGCGACATAATCTAACATATCTTCAAAATTTTTATCGTAAAATAATACTGAAAATACACCTATTTTCATTGAAAAGCACTCCTTCTTTTTATATTGAGAATTTTGTATTATATATAATAATCATTAAAGTTGTATGCTCTTGTTATCAAGATCGCTACGATAAATCGCTTCTATAAGGGCATTTACATTGCGTGCTTCTTCCGGTTTCACCACAATCTCTTCTATCCCTAAACACGCATTGACAAAGTTACGCGCCTGTCTCTCACCAGCAATGTCTTCGTTATGCTCAACATTAGCTTTGCTTTCAAAAATAGTTCCAAAGCGGGGCTCATATATTTCAAATGGAAATAAATTGATACCGCCATCTTCGCCTGATAAACTAACGTGCACCTTATCTTCCTTTATATTTGCAGACCACGAACATTCAAACTGCATGCTTGCTCGATTGGCAAATGTCATATAACTAGTAACATGATCATCGACATCAAATTTAGTATGATCAAATGTTCCCCAATCATTAATTTGATTCGGTTGTTTACTCAATTGATTATATGTTTTTCCTAGCACTTCATGCGGCACCATATCTTTACCTAATAGCCACAAAGATAAGTCTAACAAGTGGCAACCATAATCGATTAAACTACCGCCACCTTGCAACGCTTTATTGGTAAAAACACCCCACCCAGGTACTTTACGCCTACGCATCGCTTGTACACGTGCTACTAAAGGTTTACCAACCACACCTGCTTCAATTGCTTTTTTAGCAGTCATAGCGACATCTGTGTGACGATAATGATAAGCGATAGTTAATAATTTGTGATTTTTATTAGCCGCTTCAATCATGCGATCACACTCTTCCGTCGTCATTGCCATTGGCTTTTCGCATAAGACATGGACACCATGGTTCAATGCTTCTATAGAAAGATCAGCATGGAATTTATTGGGTGTACAAATGACCACCGCATCAACAAGTTTAAACAGCTCGCTAGGTGTCTCAACTGCCTGAGGTATATTAAAGCGCTTCGCAACATCAATCATCTGAACTGTATTAATATCTTGTACTGCAACTAATGAGACTGTGTCTTTGAGTTTCAGCAATGCTGGAATATGACGGTCTTGTGCAATGCCACCAACACCTATCACACCAACTTTTAATTTTGTCATGATGTGCCTCCTTACCGTATGATGTTATTCAAAGTAAATTGCTTTGCCTGATTTTGCAGACTGATAAATCGCTTCAAGAATTTTTGTAACTACCATTGCTTGTTCCGGTTTCACAACTGGTTCAGTATCATTTACAACTGCATCAATCCAAGCTTTTGCTTCTTCTTCAGCTTCATCCACTTCATTACCTTCATAAAAGTCGACGCCTTTGTTTTCCAATTCAACGTGTTTGGTATAAAGTGTACCCATGTCTTCACCATGAATACGTAGACCATCTTTCATATCAGCACCTGCTTTAGTTCCTGATAATGAACATTTTGCCTCATCCACTTCTAAAGAATTAATCGCCCAAGCGGATTCTAAAATGATCGTCGCTCCATTCTTCATTTTAATAAATCCAAACGCAGAATCTTCAACTGTAAATTCATCTGGATTCCATGAACCCCAAGCGTTTGCCGCATGATGCTGTTTATTTAATTTATGGAATGTTGAACCCATCACTGATTCTGGCTCATAATTATCCATCATCCATAACGTTAAATCTAAAGCGTGTGTACCGATATCGATTAATGGTCCTCCACCTTGAGCTTCTTCGTCTAGAAAGACACCCCATGTTGGTACTGCTCGACGACGAATGGCATGTGCCTTTCCGAAGTAAATGTCTCCTAAGTCGCCACGTTGCGCTGATTTATATAAAAATTGACTATCTGGTCTGAAGCGATTTTGATAACCTATTGTTAATTTTTTACCTGTTGATTTAGCTGTATCTATCATTTTTTGAGCTTCTGCTGTCGTTTTAGCCATTGGTTTTTCACACATCACATGTTTACCGGCATGCAACCCTGCTACAGTAATTTCACAATGCGAGTCATTTGGCGTACAAACATGGATAACATCAATCGTGTCATCTTTTAACAATGCTTTGTAATCATCATAAACCTTTGCATTGTCAGTTCCGTATGCTTCTGCCGCACTCGCTGCTTTCGAAATGTCTACGTCACAAAATGCGATCATTTCAACATTTTCAACTTTTTGTAAACTTGGCATGTGCTTGCCATTCGCAATACCACCACACCCAATGATTCCAACTTTAATCGTCATCATAACGTCCTCCTTTTAATCTTTATCGTCATTAGTGGTTCTTTATCAATTCTGCCCCACTCCTAATTTCAAACTAACCTTTTGTCGCACCTGTTGTTAAACCTGATACTAAATAGCGTTGCAAGAACAAGAATACGATTGCTATAGGTACTGCAATCATAATTGCCCCTGCTGCAAACACTGTGAAATTATTTGCATACTTATCATTAATAAAGTTGAACAATCCAACTGCTAATGTGAATTTTTCAGGACTTCTTAATAGTATTTTAGGTAATATAAAGTCCATAAATGGCCCCATAAAATTGAACAAAGCAACAACTGCTAAAATCGGCTTAGCTAATGGAAGCATAATTTGTAAGAAAATACGCATATGCCCTGCACCATCAATTTTGGCAGATTCATCAAGTTCTTTTGGAATCGTATCGAAGTAACCTTTCACTAAAAAGGCATTCATCGGTATTGATCCACCAATATATACCAGTGTTAGTCCAAATAAAGAATCTAATAATCCAATTGTATTTAGCAAAATATAGATTGCGACCATTGCCATTAATACAGGGAACATTTGTAAAATCAAAAATGTAATCAGCCCGTATTTACGACCAACAAAGCGATATCTAGAAAAAGCATATGCTGTTAACGTGACAAATATCACACTAAACAGTGCATTTGCAGATGCTACGATAAGCGTATTTTTATACCAAGTCAGGTATTGACTACTGTCATCGAATAGTAAGAATGCATAATTTTTAAATGTTGCATTGTCTGGTATCATTTTGGCACCATACAAGTTCGTACCTGGATTAAGGGAAATGCCAAATGTCCACAGTAGTGGATATAAAATGATGACAAACATCATCGCTATAAAACTGTAAATACCGATTGCTTTTAATATGTTTTTCTTCTTTGTCATCTTATAAACCTCCCTCATCTTTAAACGTACTTGTACGTCTGAATTGAATAAATGCGACAATAGCAACAATAAATCCAATAATTAATGACACAACTGCACCCATGTTGAAGTTGTTAAACTCAAATGTCAGATTATACACCCAAGATATCAAGATATCTGTACTACCAGCATTCTGTCCTGACACTGGTGGACCGCCTTTATTAAATAGATAAATAAGATTAAAATTATTGAAATTACCTGCATATTGCATAATTAACAATGGCGCTGTGGCGTAAATGACATGCGGGAATGTGATGTTTCTAAACTTTTGCCAACTAGACGCACCATCCATATCTGCTGCTTCGTACCAATCTGATGAAATACTTTGCAGTACTCCAGTGAACAGTGCAAAGACAAATGGGAATCCAAGCCATACTTGAATGCCGATTAATGCCACTTTTGCCCAAAACGGATCACTTAACCATGCTGGTGCTACACCTAATAAAGGTTGCAAAATATCATTATTTATCGCACCAAATTCATCATTAAATAACGCTACAAATATTAAAATTGTCACAAATGATGGTACAGCCCAAGGTAGGATTAACACAGTACGGATAAATTTCTTACCTTTGACGACAGGGTGATTTACAATAATTGCCAAAAACAGCCCTAATGCAATTTGAAGTGTCGTTGCAACAAGCGTCCATACTAATGTCCAAGTAATAACACTGAAAAATGTTTTACGCCAAACGCCAATTGTGAATAACGTTTTAAAGTTATCTAAACCAACCCATTCTAATGTGTGTCTCGGAGGCGCGTTGTATAAATTGTAATTTGTAAATGCTACTCCAAACATAAATATTAATGGAAATACAACTACAAATATCAATAAGAATGTACCTGGTGAGATTAATAAGTATGGGAACGTCTTGTCCCATGTTGCAACCATACGTGCCTTCGGATCCTTTATTTCCTCATTGCGATTAAATCGTTCAGCATTACGATATGCATCTAAAATATTAATGACATATAGCATGATTGCAAAAGCAACGAGTAAGATAGAAATAATACCTTGTGCAAGTAAGACACGAGAATCGTCTAACTTAGGTACTGTCCCTAATGTGAACAATCCCCAAAAACCAATATTTAAAAAGCTATAAAATACAGAAATAAAACTGATGAAAAAGATAAAAAATATCGTCCCTTTAATGGGTCTTTTATTATAAAACTGTCCCAAACCAGGTATAACAGATAATAATGCCGCTAATTTAGGGTTACGTTTCGTCATAACTAATCTCCTTTCTTATCATTTTGTGACGGATGAAGAATCTTAATATTTTGCGTTATATCATTCGTCGCCTCATCTAACGCTTGTTTAGGATTCTTACCATTTGAGATAAATATGCTTGCATTGCCCATTGGCTCCCAAACTTGTCGCATTTCAGGAATATTAGGCATCGGTTCAGCATGACGTGCTTGCTTTTCAAACACTTTTAAATTTGGATTAGATGATTTCACGTCAACACGTCCAGTAATTTCGCTCATTTCATCTGTATATTTTTGTAATGTATCTTTACTAGTGATATACAGCATTAAATCTTTAGCCCAATACTTATGTTTACTATATTCAGATAAATACCAACCACGTACACCGAGAAATGGTTTCATAGGTTTGCCACCATCTGTAGGTAATGTTGTTACTCCTAAATCTTTACCAAACGTTTCTTGATATTCATTAATGTTCCACGGTCCAGTGACAAATTGTCCTACTTTTCCTTCTTTAAAAAGACCAATCATGACATCATGTGTTGCTGCCTTAGGAAGATACCCTTTGTCGTACCATTTTTGTAATCGTTCAGCATTCTTGACGACATGTTTTGAATTTAGTCCTAGCTGATGAATATCATATTCACTGCCATTTTTCTTGAAAATATAATCATCATTGCCGAATAAAAACGGATAATTAAAATAGAAATTTTTAGCATCAAATAACATACCGTATTGTTTCTTTTTACTATCAGTTAGCTTGGCAGCATTAGCTTCAACTTCTTCTAACGTTTGCGGTGCATTTTTCACTAATTTTTTATTATAGAAAAGTGCGGTTGTTTCTACGATAGCTGGCAATGCTAGTTGCTTATTGTCATAATTCATCGCTTTAAGTGCTTGCTTATTGAAACCTTTCAACTCATCTTTTGATAATTTGATTTCAGCAGCTAAGCCTTGTAGATAGGCACTTCCAGTATTATCATGTGCTAAGAAAAAGATATCTGGACCTTTTCCTGCAGGAGCGTCTAGCGAAATATTTTCTAGTTGATCATTTTGACCAATATTTACAAGCTTTACTTTGATGCCGGTTTTTTTAGTATATTGATTCGTAATTTTTTTATAAAACGCCATTTGCTTGTCGCCATCCACCCACATCGTAAGTTGGTTAGGCTTGTCTTTAGAATTATCTTTATTCAATGCTTTATCAATATCTTCTTTCGAACGATTAGGGCCACATGCAGTTACGATTAATAACATTACCACGGCTAACGTGATACATTTTAAAATTTTAGACATGAATACTCCCCCTTAGACGATACGATTTCCTGTTTTTTCATCAAAAAAGTGACACTTATTCATATCAAATGCTAGTGTAATCTTGTCGTTCGTCATCACTTGGGTTCTTGAATCTAATTTAGAAATCAATTCCATTCCTTGGAATGTACTATGTACCATGATTTCTGAACCTAACAGTTCGGATACAACTACTTCAGATTCAAATTGTGTCTCTGGAGAAGTTTGAATAAATATTGGTTCTTCATGAATGTCTTCAGCTCGAATACCTAAAATAATTTCCTTGTCTAAGTAGCCAGCAGCTTTTAACTTTTCAAATTTTTTATTATGTAATTTAAAATGGTGTGCTCCTACCTTCAATCCGTCCATTTCAACTGTAGCATTCAACATATTCATTGCTGGTGAGCCGATAAATTGCGCCACAAATATGCAATTAGGGGCATCATATATTTCTCTAGGTGTGCCGACTTGCATAATGTCGCCATCTTTCAAAACAACAATTCGACTAGCCATCGTCAATGCTTCAGTTTGATCATGTGTAACATAAATTGTCGTAGTATTAAGTCGCTTATGTAATTTCAATATTTCTGTGCGCATTTGTACTCGAAGCTTCGCATCAAGATTCGATAATGGTTCATCCATTAAAAAGACTTTCGCATCCCTAACAATAGCTCTGCCCAAAGCAACACGTTGACGCTGTCCACCAGATAACGCTTTTGGTTTACGACCAAGATACTCAGTTAATCCTAATATTTCAGCTGCTTCATTGACTTTTTGTTCAATCTCTTTTTTATTTACTTTACGTAGCTTTAGCCCAAATGCCATATTTTCAAAAACAGTCATATGTGGATATAATGCATAGTTTTGAAATACCATCGCAATATCTCTATTCTTTGGTTCAACATCGTTCATGCGTTCCCCATCAATATAAAAATCTCCAGATGTGATAGACTCTAGTCCAGCAACCATTCGTAATGTTGTTGATTTACCACATCCCGATGGTCCAACAAATACAATGAATTCTTTGTCAGTAATATGTAGATTAAAATCTTTCACTACAGTATTGTTGTTATCATACGTCTTTTTAATATGCTCTAACTTTAGTTCTGCCATGTTATGCCTCCCATACTTTGTTTACAGTTTGATTGTGCAATACACTTTGTGAAAACGTTTGCACAAATACTTACATAAATCATATATTCAGTCATTATTAATGTCAATCATAAATTGTAAACGTTTACATTACTGTCAGAATTAAACTTTTATACAGAAAATTGATATAGTGCACAACTATTTTCTAGTGTGACAATAATGTTTTTTTATGTGCGATATTTCACTGCCAATGCTAACAACCTTGTCTTACATTTTAAGTAATATCTAAATCAAACAAGTATGACTTAGCATTACGATTTTCATTGAAAAAAGCAACCATTATGTAAGTATCATACTCACACAATGATTGCTTAATTTTTTAGACTGCGGGCACCCTTCTATAACTACAAATCATATAGGCTACGTTCCCCATCAGGTAACTGATCGATAAACGGTTTTGGATCTTCTGCATATGCATTACCTACGCCACCCTTCATTCTTTGAAAATGTAAATGTGCGCCTGTCGTTTGTTTACCTGTATTGCCTGAATATGCAATAATATCACCTGCTTTGACTCGATCACCTACTTTGACATTATATTTGTCTAAGTGTAGATACCACTGGTGATATTCTCCATTGTCTTCGGCAATCTGTAATACCTTGCCGCCCAATTCATTATTAAAGATACGTGTTACTTTACCATTCGTCGGCGCTTTAATTGGTGTACCTTTTGGCAATGCAAAATCAATGCCATAATGCTTACCATCAAATGGTGAATGTTGATATTTACCAAAAGTCTCAGTAATCCGACTCCCTCTAAAAAAGTCTTCCCATTTTGAGTGTCCTTGTCCTTTATGATTTTGTGTCAATTTATCGGTATATTGGTTAAACCATTTTTGAATGTCATCTATATAAATAATCGTAAATAATAGTGAAAGAAAAATGATAATTGTTGCCAAAATACGTTTTGGTCGCTTTGTCATAGTGGCATCCATCCTTCATATATTTTGGGTATTAAGTATATATTCTAAATCAACTATTTCATAATTAAATGCACTCATACTTTAGTAGTACTGCCAAATATAGATGAAGAAAATGATGGTAATTTGAATATTTTTATTGATATCAAATTTTATATCTAATATAATAATTATACTCAAGAAAATAACAGAAACAGAGGAGAATTTTCAAATGGCAAAAGTATTATATATTACAGCACACCCTTTTAATGAACTGGTATCAAATTCTATGGCGGCTGGTAAAGCATTTATCGAAACATATCAACAACAACATCCTGATGATGAAGTGAAACATATTGATTTATTTGAAACTTATATTCCAGTTATTGACAAAGATGTATTAACTGGTTGGGGAAAAATGAGTAATGGCGAAACGTTAACTGATGATGAACAAATGAAAGTTTCAAGATTGAGTGACATTTTAGAAGAATTTTTAAGTGCAGATAAATATGTATTTGTAACGCCTATGTGGAACCTTTCTTTCCCACCTGTAGTTAAAGCATATATTGATGCTATTTCAATTGCAGGTAAAACTTTTAAATATTCTGCTGAAGGACCTCAAGGTTTGTTAACTGACAAAAAAGTATTACACATTCAATCACGTGGTGGATATTATACTGAAGGACCTGCTGCTGATTTTGAAATGGGTGACCGTTATTTAAGAACAATTATGACATTCTTAGGTGTGCCATCATATGAAACAATCATTATTGAAGGACACAATGCTGAACCTCATAAGACTGAAGAAATTAAAGCAACTAGTATTAATAATGCTGAAAAATTAGCAACTACATTTTAAATTTTTAATTACACTGTGTGACTCCTCAACGTCATGCAGTTTTTTATTGTATCTCTTTTCCGCTTTTTATAAATATCTATTATTTTCATAAATTTAAAATTTGATATTCACTTTAATACTGATGTAAATATTTTTCAAAATATATTATTATAGTGTTAATGAAGTATTTTGAGAAACGGTGGGAATGTATGAAAGCACATAAAATTTTCTGGTTAAACTTAGCAGCAATTATTATTATTTCAATTGTAGTCAGTGGCGGTATGTTTTTGGCAATGAAGTGGGAACAAATTCATTTGAAAGATGGTCTTAAAAAAGTACTAAGTACGTATCCTATTAAAAACTTAGAAACGCTTTATGAAATTGATGGTCACGATAATCCCCATTATGAAAATAATGATCAAGACACATGGTATATAGAATCCTCTTATTCAGTTGTTGGATCAGATGAGCTTTTAAAAGAAGACCGTATGTTGTTAAAGGTAGATAAGAACACACATAAAATAACTGGTGAATATGACACAACTACAAACGATAGAAAAAATGCTACTGACTCGACATACAAAAGTTATCCAGTAAAAGTAGTTAATAATAAAATCGTTTTCACAAAAGACGTAAAAGATCCCGCGCTGAAACAAAAAATCGAAAACAATCAATTTTTGATTCAAAGTGGTGATTTAACAAGCATTTTAAATAGCAATGATTTGAAAGTCACACATGATCCTACCACTGATTATTATAATTTATCTGGTAAGTTGTCGAATGATAATCCAAACGTTAAACAATTAAAACGTAGATATAATATTCCCAGAAATGCATCAACAAAGGTGGAATTAAAGGGAATGAGTGATTTAAAAGGCAATAATCATCAAGATCAGAAACTTTATTTTTATTTTTCAAGTCCTGGAAAAGACCAAATTATATACAAAGAAAGCCTTACTTATAATAAATTAAGTGAACATTAATACTTATGATGTAATTATAGAAATAACCAAATCATTTATTAAAATCACACATTATAAAAACGCCTCACATCATTCATTTAATTGTACCGAATCACATCAAGTTAGATTTTAGACTAACTATTGTGGTGTACATCAAAAACGAATTTGTGGGGCGTTTTATATTTTACAAAGGCGACTAGCGTTTCTTATAACAACTTCAACATTACTACACTCAAGCATCACTCTAAAGTTTGAAATCGAACCCTTTCGTTCAACAAAAATCAAAATCCACTTCAAACTATATATCAAATACATAAATTATCTTGTGATACTATCTCGATCATATCTATAGTATGCATTTGTGTTTGCTTTCACTGAATGATATGTTTCATCAGTTAAGTATAAACTGTCATCCTTTAAGGTAACTTGATAACCTTTCTTCCGTGCCAACCAGGCAATATCTATATAATTTTTTCCGGCGATTTCATAACTTCTTAAATCTTCAATATGCACACTAACTTCAGGGAAAATGATTCTAATAACACTTTCATCAACCCAATATTTGTCATGCATCCACCGCACTTGTTCAGCATATAATGGCAACTGCATATCATTGAAATATACTCGATGGGTGTCATTATCGTATATTTTCGGACTAGGTAATGGTTGTTTTCTAATTGATAATACATCGCCACCTATCACTGTGCCTTCCCTCGTATCATCAGCACCTCCCGACGCGTCACGTGTATTCAAGTCAACCTGTAACCCATGTACATCTCCAATATAGGCATCTGGTTTATGTTCCATTGCATGTCCACGTGCAATCAATGCTAATATTGTAGATTGTGAAAATTGAGGCTCCCATTCAATGCGATTAGGATGGCTACTATAAATTCTAGGTTCATCTATAGCCTGCTGAATATCCATGCCAAACACTAATACATTGATTAATGTTTGCGCAACACTAGCAATGATACTTATGGCACCAGGTGCACCTACTGTTAATATCGGCTTCCCGTGATGCATCACAATCGTTGGAGCCATGTTACTTAGTGGTCGTTTATATGGTGCAATTTCGTTAATACCACCATCTACTACATCAAAACCATCCATTGTGGTATTCAATAACACGCCGTACCCTGGAATCGTAATACCCGATCCGTAAATCATACCGATTGATGTCGTAAATGAAGCAATATTACCTTCCTTATCAATCACACAAAAATGAGTTGTTTCGGTATGATTTTCTTCAACATCTGTATGACTAATGCAATCAGACACAACACCATGCTCTATATCAATATTTGCTTTATTGCTATCAATGAGCGTACTGCGTGCTTTTAAATAATCGTCATCAATTAATGACTGTACAGGCACCTCATGAAAATTATCATCCGCCAAGTATTGCGCGCGATCACTATATGCTAAATGCATCGCTTGTATCAAATGATGCAAGTAATCGACAGATCTTGGACCCATAGATGGTAAATCGACATGTTCTAATAACTTCAATATTTGAATTACCGTGATACCGCCAGAACTAGATGGTCCCATTGAATAAATGTCATAGTCTTTAAATGTTGCACTGATTGGCGCTTTAATCTGAATGTCATATTTGGCTAGATCCTCTAAAGTGATTGTCCCACCACATGCTTTGACAACATTGACTAATTGTTTCGCAATGTCACCTTTATAAAATGCATTAAACCCTTGTTCTCTTAATATTTGAAATGTCTTACCTAATTCGGGTTGTACAATCCAATCACCTTCACGCCAATATTGATTTTCATGCGTAAATACTTGTGCCGTTTCATAATACTTTGTCAATCGTGCGTGTTGCTGGCGCGAATATTTTTCAGTAGCCCAATTGGCTGCATGACCTTCAATAGCTAGTTCAATTGCAGGATTAATTAAATCTTCCAATGACAACTTAGCATAACGCTTGTGAATATAATCAAACAGCTTTGGAATTGCTGGCACAGCGACAGTTTTACCATGTGTAGTCATATCAAAAAATGATTTATATTCGCCTGAATCATCTAGATAAAATTGTTTATCTACATGTGCAGGGGCTGTCTCACGCGCATCAAACGCAGTTATACTGCCAGTACTTTGCTCATAATATAGCAAATACCCGCCACCACCAATACCTGATGCAAATGGTTCTACCACATTCAATGCCAGTTGAATTGCAATCACTGCATCCATGGCGTTGCCACCTTGATCTAATACATCCTTACCAATTTTAGCCGCAAGAGGATGTGATACGGAAATTAACCCTTCTTTAGATGTTTTTGTCTGTTTGTCATTTAAGTTAATGACCATACTATATCCTCCTACTTTCTGTTAAATATTTAAAACATTATTGATTGATGGCTTTTTCTACTTTTTCTAAATCTTGACGTTGCTCGTTACCAGTATCGACAAGTGGTGTAATCGGTGATGCAATTTTAAATTTATCGCCACGATAAAACTTAATAAATTGATCCTGATCTATCGCATTAACTACTGCTTGTCTCAAGTTTGGATGCGTCATAAATATACCTTTTTTAATATTTAGCATTAAAAAGACTGACTTGCGTCCATTTTTGCGAATAATGCTTAAATTTTTATCCGACTTAATTAAATCAAAATGTTTTTGATTCACATCTGCCAACATATCAATTGAATGATTTCTAAGTTCTGACAATGCATTATTCGGGTCACCATTAAACTTCAATGTAATATTTTTAATTTTAGCTGGTCCATAACTACCTTTTTCTGTTTCGTTGAATCCTGGATTACGTTGAAACGTTGCTTGATATGCATTTTTCTGTGTCATAATGTATGCGCCACTTGCATACAGCGCATTTTTCCAATCTGAATTTGCAGGAATTGTACTGCTATCCCCATATCCTTTTGGATATTCTTGATTTACTTGATTAACAAATTTTTTAGATAAAATGCCTGCCGAAGAGTGTGTTAAGTAATTTACCTCTCGAGGCATCGATTGATCTGTCGTAATTTTAACAATTTGATAAATACCGTCTTTATTATTTACTTTTTGACCATCTGTCGTTAACGATTTGACGTTATAAGCTTTAATCAACTTATCATAGATTGATTTATCGTCCTTGTCTTTCTCTTTACGCAACTGATCGATGTCCTCATCTTTTAATATCTTGATGTCATTTATATGTTTGTGCATATTGTAAGTATTATTGTTAGGCACAGACTTTTTATCACGTGCTCTATCTAAAGAAAACTTAACATCTTCAGCCGATACACGCTCTCCAGTATTACGTGCTTGTCCATTGACCACTTTCGCAAAATAATCATCATCTCTTAACAAGAAATAAAATGCTTTATTGTCCTTATTCACAGCATAATCATGACTTAACGAACCTTTCGTTGTTAAATGATCATTTTCATCTAATAATAATAACCTTGTGTACATATTCATATTAATTGAATATACTGACGGCGCAATTGAACGTATTGGATCCAATGTAGGAATTTCACCATCTTGTTGTGTCATCACAAGTGGCCGCGTATCTCGTTCTCTACTATTGTTGTAATCAAATTGTTGCCATATTAATGCACGTGAATTTGGCAATCCAACACTATTTTTATCTAACACTTTATTGTCATATACTAAATTCTTTTTTGATCCATATAAAGGCGCCATATACCCTTTATCAAATACAACTTCATCTTCAATTTGCTTATATGTTTGTTTAACATCTGCTTCATTTTGAGTAGAAGCTTTATTTAACAACTGGTCTACATGTTTATCTTTCAATAAACTATTTGATCCTGTAGAACTAAATAATGCCGTCATAGCATAGTTCGGGTCACCAAACACTGTCATCCAGTCATCAATTTGGATATCATAATTGCCGGCTTGACGTTGTGTACGATAGCTACCATAATCTGGTTGGATATTCATCTTCACGTTAAATCCTGCATTTTCCAATTGATCTTTAACGATATTCATATCATTTTCATAACTTGCTTGTCCTAGGAAATGTATTGTTGGTCGCTCGCCTTTCACTTCAACTTTCGATGACTTTTGAGCCACTTCTGATTTCGTAGGGACACCACAACCACTTAATACCAACGCTAAAACTATAATTGCGATACTAATGATTTTCTTCACATCTATCCCTACCTTTTTAATGAATTCTTGGATCTAGTGCATCACGCACTGCATCACCTATAAAATTAAATGCTAAAACGACGAACATAATACAAACACCAGGTACAATAGCTAAATTACTGTGCGTTTCCAAGTAGTTACTACCGGTACGTAAAATGTTGCCCCATTCAGCTACATCAGGTGCAACACCAAGTCCTAGGAAACTTAAACTACTTGTTGTTAATACAACCACACCTATATTTAATGAAAAACGTACAATCATAGGCGCAATCGCATTCGGTAAAATATAACGCCATATGATATTCCAAGTGTTTTCACCAGTGATACGTGCTGCATCTACATATTCCATGCGTTTAATTTCTAAAACACTGGCACGCATTGTCCGTGCAAATGATGGTATATTACCGATACTTAAAGCAATAATTAAATTTGGAATACTTGCTCCAAATGATGCAATAATTGCCACCGCTAACAATAATGATGGAATTGCAAACACTACATCTAAAATTCGCATTATTAAATTATCAATATGATTAAAATAACCTGCGATAGTGCCTAGTAACACACCAAAAATAACTGCAATAACTACTGAAATAATTGAAATTGAAAATGTCAGTTTCGTTCCGACAACTACGCGTGTAAATAAGTCTCTACCGAAATCATCAGTACCAAACGGATAGGCTAGACTCGGTCCATGTAACAGTGCATTGAACTGATTTTTAGTAGCCAATGTCGTATCAAATGTAAATTGTGACACAATTGATAATGTCAGCATGTAGACTAAAATAAGTAACCCGATAATCGCAATACGATGTCTAGTAGTTTTTCGTATAAACGATTCCCACCCGTTATAACTATGTATTTGCGATGTACGTTGGTAACGTCTAATACTTACAAACATTAATAATGTAAATACGTTGCCTGTTAATGTCATCAACAATAACAACACTTCGACGATACGTCGCCATAAGTCATGATGCTTCCATGTTTGTTCTGTTGTTAAAATGATAATTAAAATGATGGTTAAAACGATTAGCAATGTTTCAGCAATATAGAACGTATCGGCCACATAACCTTTAAAAAGATTTAATGCACTCGTTAATATAACTAAAATATAAGTTGCTATAGCATAACTTGCGAATAGTTTTAAGGAAGCTATCTTTGTTGTAAGTTTTACCATATGCCTCACTTCCTTTCGTTAATTTCACTACGTAATTTTGGATCGATTAAAGCATAAAATATATCAATAATTAAGTTTGCTAAAGATATTACAATTGATATATATACGACCCCACCCATGACTGCTGGGATATCAGGTATTAGTTGTTTTTGGACGATATAACGCCCGATACCATTAATGTTAAATACTTGTTCCGTCACTGCTGAACCGCCTAGTAACTCTGCCACTAGAAGACCAACTAACGTTACAATTGGAATAATGGCATTTTTCAAAATATGTTTAATAACAACTTGTGTCGTCGATAATCCTTTTGCATAAGCAGTTAAAACATAATCGCTGCGCATTACTTCAAGTACAGAAGACCTTGTCATACGCGTGATAGAAGCAGCAATACTTGTTCCAATGACAAGTACAGGTAAAATCAACGATATTGGATGTTCTGGCATATAAGATGGTGGCAAAATATCCAATTTCAATGAGAACGCTAAAATGAATAATAGCCCTTGCCAGAAACTTGGAATAGATAAACCAATTAATGCAATTATCATTAACGTGATATCAAGCCAACTATTTCGCTTCATCGCACTGATAATACCAATTGGTATTGCAATAATTAATGCCACAATTAGCGCTAATACTGCGACAATTATTGTAATTGGAATTCTTTCGCCAACTGCTTTAGTCACAACCTCATTCCCTTTGTAAGTCGTACCTAAGTCAAAGGTAAAAACACCCTTGATGGTATCCCACAATTGAATAAAATAAGGTTCGTTAAGATGATGTAATACATTGAATTGATGTATCTGTGCCTTTGTTGCATTTTGTCCCAGTATGCTATAAGCCGCATCAAGCGGTGAAAAATACAGAATGGTAAACACACTGACAATAACACCAATGATGACAATCACAGCCATGACAATTCGTTCAAAAATATATCTAACTAATGGCTGTAAATAAAAAGTCAATAAGATGAACATCGGCAAGGCCAATATCACTTTGATCATGATGAACTTATGAAATAATACATTTTCAAAGTATGTTGAAAAATGTGCTTGTTCAATATTCTTTGAACTCGTATTAGAACTTTGTGCCTTGAATATTTTTAATGCTTCTTTATGTATTTGTGTGGATGACTTTTGCTGCGATAAATATTTATATTTTTGATGTAACGCCTGTTCAATTTCTGAAATTTCAGAATTATTAGCGTAAAAATTTTTTCTCTTAGCAGAAAAGAAAAACTTTATCACTGCATATAAAAATATTGGCAAGCTTAATACCGATAATACAAACTTGTAAAATGCCTTGTGATACAACGACTTAAAAGATTCTAAATAAGTAATTATGATAATCACTCCTTGTAAAATAATCTTGAGTAGATTACTATGATATACAAAAGTATAGAATAAATTTACACATTTGTGAATAGGGAGGCACAACATCATGTCAAATTTATTAGAAGTCAACAGTCTGAATGTACAATTCAATTATGATGAAACTACAGTTCAAGCGGTAAAAAACGTCTCTTTCGAATTACGAAAAAAACATATCCTAGGTATTGTTGGTGAATCAGGATCAGGAAAAAGTATTACCGCTAAATCTATTTTAGGGCTACTACCAGATTATCCAGATCACACATTAACAGGAGAAATTATTTTTAATGGGCAATCGTTAAATAATTTATCAACTTCAGCGTTACAACAAATTCGAGGTAAGGATATTTCAATGATTTTTCAAGATCCACTCTCTTCGTTGAATCCAAGATTAACGATTGGCAAACAAATTACAGAAGTAATATTTCAACATAAACGTGTATCTAAATCTGAAGCAAAGTCGATGACAATAGACATTTTAGAAAAAGTAGGTATAAAACATGCAACTCGACAATTTGATGCTTATCCACATGAACTTTCTGGTGGTATGCGTCAACGTGTCATGATAGCAATGGCATTGATTTTAAAGCCACAAATTTTAATCGCAGATGAACCAACAACGGCATTAGATGCCAGTACACAAAATCAATTACTGCAGTTAATGAAGTCCCTTTATGAGTACACAGAAACGTCTATTATTTTTATCACTCACGATTTAGGTGCTGTGTATCAATTTTGCGACGATGTGATTGTAATGAAAGATGGAAGTGTCGTTGAAAGTGGCACGGTTGAAAGTATTTTTAAATCGCCACAACATACCTATACGAAACGCTTAATAGATGCAATTCCTGATATTCATCAAACGCGTCCGCCAAGATTGTTAAACAATGATATTTTATTAAAATTCGATCGTGTGAGCGTGGATTACAAGTCACCAAGTGGCAGCCTATACCGAGCAGTTAATGATATTAACTTGGCTATTAGAAAAGGCGAAACATTAGGCATTGTTGGTGAGTCAGGGTCAGGGAAATCGACATTAGCTAAGACGGTCGTCGGTCTAAAGGAAGTGTCAGAAGGCTTTATTTGGTATAACGAATTACCATTAAGTTTATTTAAAGATGATGAATTGAAATCTTTACGACAAGAGATACAAATGATTTTTCAAGATCCATTCGCATCTATTAATCCAAGATTTAAAGTCATTGATGTGATTAAACGACCACTAATCATTCATGGGAAAGTCAAAGATAATGATGACATTATTAAAACTGTCGTATCGTTGTTAGAAAAGGTTGGCCTAGATCAAAGTTTCTTATATCGCTATCCACACGAATTATCTGGTGGGCAACGTCAGCGTGTAAGTATCGCGAGAGCACTTGCTGTAGAACCTAAAGTGATTGTTTGCGACGAGGCAGTGTCCGCTTTAGACGTTTCAATTCAAAAAGATATCATCGAGTTATTAAAACAATTACAGTTAGACTTCGGCATCACTTATTTATTCATCACACATGACATGGGTGTTATCAATGAAATATGTGATCGCGTTGCAGTTATGAAAAATGGCGAAATCGTTGAACTGAATAACACAGAAGATATTATTAAACATCCGCAGTCAGACTATGCAAAGCAACTTATTTCAGAAGTAGCAGTTATTGCTAAATAAAAGTCATGCGTTGTGCAACTTTATCACTGTATGGTCTGAAATAAACGGGCAACCTCTGATGTGTTATGTTAGATGACTTTGTCATACTAACTATATTGTGCTAAGTTAGGGCTCGGCACCATATCAAGTTTTAAGTGCCTTGCCATGATTTAAGAGTCACCCCCATACTTTGGGCATTTTAACGCCAGAATAAATCCCCCGCCACTATGTGAAGTGCGGGGGATTATTTATATTTTATTAGAATATTCAGATTTCCGAGTGTGTCAACTTAGCTTAGTCAATGTATATTTAACATCACTTACTCTTTTTCTTTCATAATTAACACATTCAAATAAATTTTGATCAAAAAACACAAAGTTAAAAGTACCATCTTGCAATATGCTCTCATACATTATCCCGTCATATTTAAGGCTTCGAATATAATCAGCTAAATATTGAAATGGCAAATAATCTATTCCTTGTTCATCGCTTGGATTTGTTATTCCTTTATGAATCTTTTTTAATGTTTGGTGATTTACAAAATACTTTCTAAATCCATCATCGCCAGCTTTGATTGCATTACTAGTTAAATTAGTTAAATTCGCAATTTTCAATTTCTCTTTTGTAACGTTTTTTTGTAACTTAACCTTACCTATATAAATAATGTCATTATGCTTAGGTTTAACTTCTTCTATACTGACCTGTTCTTTTGTACTAAGGTATAATACGCTTATCCATTTAGAATTCAATCTTCCTGCCGTTGCAAATCCCTTTGGTGGTGACATTAGTTCACTTTTCTCTGTAATGAACTTAACTATTCTAGATCTATATAATGGTTCAAATCTTTCTCTAAATTCCTCAATACTATAGTAATTAGTAGTGATATCGAGAAAGAACGCTAAATTCTCTAAATTGATCATATTATTATGAAATCTATTTTTATACTTCAAGCTCTCACAAAATCCATCCCAGTCATTATTTGCTACAATTAGATTTTCATTTGTATATTTTTTATCTTTAATGATTTTAGCGCTTACTAAACCTTCCAACACCCGTCTATCTATATTTTCATCATCTTTAAAAAGTTCATTTAAAATACA
>NZ_JACVZN010000033.1:0-31831 GCF_017151895.1 Staphylococcus sp. EG-SA-15
GGAGCAGTGCCAGTCGAAGACCGAGGCTGAGACGGCACCCTAGGAAAGCGAAGCCATTCAATACGAAGTATTGTATAAATAGAGAACAGCAGTAAGATATTTTCTAATTGAAAATTATCTTACTGCTTTTTTTAGGGATGTATGTCCCAGCCTCGGCGTGTTTATTTTTATTGACGTCTAACTCTAAAAGATATAAATTAGACATTTATAAATGATGTAAATAACGCAATTTCTATCATTGCTGTTAATAATTCATGCTTTAATATACTATGAGCATATACTTTTTAAATAGTATTATTCACTAGTTTTAACAATCAATTAATTGGTATATGATACTTTTATTGGTTATTTTTATCCCATAGTGTGATAATTACTATTTTTCATTCATAATAAAGGTTTAAAGCATGTTAATAGTGTGTAAGATTAACATGTACTGAAAAACATGTTTAACATAATGATATAAGGAGTGACGTACATGATCCGTCTAGGTAAAATGTCAGATTTAGATCAAATCTTAAATCTAGTAGAAGAAGCAAAAGAATTAATGAAAGAACACGACAACGAGCAATGGGACGATCAGTACCCACTTTTAGAACATTTTGAAGAAGATATTGCTAAAGATTATTTGTACGTATTAGAGGAAAATGACAAAATTTATGGCTTTATTGTTGTCGACCAAGACCAAGCAGAATGGTATGATGACATTGACTGGCCAGTAAATAGAGAAGGCGCCTTTGTTATTCATCGATTAACTGGTTCGAAAGAATATAAAGGAGCTGCTACAGAATTATTCAATTATGTTATTGATGTAGTTAAAGCACGTGGTGCAGAAGTTATTTTAACGGACACCTTTGCGTTAAACAAACCTGCACAAGGTTTATTTGCCAAATTTGGATTTCATAAGGTCGGTGAACAATTAATGGAATATCCGCCATATGATAAAGGTGAACCATTTTATGCATATTATAAAAATTTAAAAGAATAGAGGTAATATTAATGACGAAAATCGCATTTACCGGAGGGGGAACAGTTGGACACGTATCAGTAAATTTAAGTTTAATTCCAACTGCATTATCACAAGGTTATGAAGCGCTTTATATTGGTTCTAAAAATGGTATTGAAAGAGAAATGATTGAATCACAACTACCAGAAATTAAGTATTATCCTATTTCGAGTGGTAAATTAAGAAGATATATTTCTTTAGAAAATGCCAAAGACGTATTTAAAGTATTGAAAGGTATTCTTGATGCTCGTAAAGTTTTGAAAAAAGAAAAACCTGATCTATTATTTTCAAAAGGTGGATTTGTATCTGTGCCTGTTGTTATTGCAGCCAAATCATTAAATATACCAACTATTATTCATGAATCTGACTTAACACCAGGATTAGCGAATAAGATAGCACTTAAATTTGCCAAGAAAATATATACAACATTTGAAGAAACGCTAAACTACCTACCTAAAGAGAAAGCTGATTTTATTGGAGCAACAATTCGAGAAGATTTAAAAAATGGTAATGCACATAATGGTTATCAATTAACAGGCTTTAATGAAAATAAAAAAGTTTTACTCGTTATGGGTGGAAGCTTAGGAAGTAAAAAATTAAATAGCATTATTCGCGAAAACTTAGATGCATTATTACAACAATATCAAGTGATACATTTAACTGGTAAAGGATTAAAAGATGCTCAAGTTAAAAAATCAGGATATATACAATATGAATTTGTTAAAGAGGATTTAACAGATTTATTAGCAATTACGGATACAGTAATAAGTAGAGCTGGATCAAATGCGATTTATGAGTTCTTAACATTACGTATACCAATGTTATTAGTACCATTAGGTTTAGATCAATCCCGAGGCGACCAAATTGACAATGCAAATCATTTTGCTGATAAAGGTTATGCTAAAACGATTGATGAAGAACAATTAACAGCACAAATTTTATTACAAGAACTAAATGAAATGGAACAGGAAAGAACTCGAATTATCAATAATATGAAATCGTATGAACAAAGTTATACGAAAGAAGCTTTATTTGATAAGATGATTAAAGATGCATTGAATTAATGGGGGGTAATGCTTTATGAGTCAATGGAAACGTATCTCTTTGCTCATCGTTTTTACATTGGTTTTTGGAATTATCGCGTTTTTCCACGAATCAAGACTAGGGAAATGGATTGATAATGAAGTTTATGAATTTATATATTCATCAGAGAGCTTTATTACGACATCTATCATGCTTGGGGCTACTAAAGTAGGTGAAGTCTGGGCAATGTTATGTATTTCATTACTTCTTGTGGCATATCTCATGTTAAAGCGCCACAAAATTGAAGCATTATTTTTTGCATTAACAATGGCACTATCTGGAATTTTGAATCCAGCATTAAAAAATATATTCGATAGAGAAAGACCTACATTGCTGCGTTTAATTGATATAACAGGCTTTAGTTTTCCTAGCGGTCATGCTATGGGATCAACTGCATATTTTGGAAGTGGTATCTATCTATTAAATCGATTAAATCAAGGTAATTCAAAAGGTATTCTTATAGGGTTATGTGCAGCTATGATTTTATTGATTTCCATATCACGTGTATATCTAGGTGTACATTATCCAACAGATATTATTGCCGGCATTATTGGTGGCGTATTTTGCATTATTTTATCAACGTTATTACTTAGAAATAAATTAATAAATTAAATAGTAAAAAAACAAAAGCAGTAAACCTAAAGTGTCGTAAGGGTTTACTGCTTTTATAAAACGTTGTTATAACGTATATTGTCTTTTACGGGCATATAAAAGGGGAATATTTGAAAATGACCAATCCAACAAGAACGAAACGTTGTGGGGGGGATGTTCTATGTGGTATTGATAATCATTTTCAACTACTATTATACATTAGTGAGAATCATTGTCAATTAGAAACTAAAACTTTTTTTGAATATTTTTTAAGAATAGTAAATAAAACGCATGATTACGCTATTTTAGAAAATAAAAAAATTTGTATTTCTCATTAGAATTAGAATATTTAAAAGTTATGAGGTTTAAAAATTATATTGTTTACATACTCCTTTTGAATTTATACATTATGAAATGTTACTTCCAAGTTCAAAATCGCACATTGAAATGATGTGTGAAAATGTTTAAACTACGGTCATTTTGTGAAAATAAAGATAATAACTATTCACTTTACAATAGTGAAAAGTCAGTATATGACAACAATTAATATTGCGGTAAGGCCTTGTGTTACAGTATTCTATATTTAAGTACTGCAATCAGAATTAACAGAATGCCATTAACTGATTATTAAATATTTGAGTTAATAAATAATTAATGATTGTAGCTTGAAAAATTTAAAACATGGTTATTGATTTGTGATAAAATTTAAACGTAAACAAACTAATTTAAAAAGCAACTATTGTATAGAAAAATACAAAATTTAAAATATATTACCTTATTAGAAAAAGTCGTAATATGAGGTGTACAAATGACGCAAATTTTAATAGTAGAAGATGAACAAAACTTAGCAAGATTTCTTGAATTGGAACTCACACATGAAAATTACAATGTGGACACAGAGTATGATGGACAAGACGGTTTAGATAAAGCGCTTAGCCATTACTATGATTTAATCATATTAGATTTAATGTTGCCGTCAATTAATGGCTTAGAAATTTGTCGCAAAATTAGACAACAACAATCTACACCTATCATTATAATTACAGCGAAAAGTGATACGTATGACAAAGTTGCTGGGCTTGATTACGGTGCAGACGATTATATAGTTAAGCCATTTGATATTGAAGAACTTTTAGCAAGAATTCGTGCAATTTTACGTCGTCAGCCACAAAAGGATATTATCGATGTCAACGGTATTACAATTGATAAGAACGCTTTTAAAGTGACGGTAAATGGCGCAGAAATTGAATTAACAAAAACAGAGTATGATTTACTATATCTTCTAGCTGAAAATAAAAACCATGTTATGCAACGGGAACAAATTTTAAATCATGTATGGGGTTATAATAGTGAAGTAGAAACAAATGTCGTAGATGTTTATATAAGATACTTACGAAACAAGTTAAAACCATACGATCGTGACAAAATGATTGAAACAGTTCGTGGCGTTGGGTATGTGATACGATGACAAAACGTAAATTGCGCAATAACTGGATTATTGTTACCACGATGATTACGTTTGTCACGATATTTTTGTTTTGTTTAATTATTATCTTTTTCTTGAAAGATACACTGCATAATAGTGAGCTTGATGATGCAGAACGAAGCTCAAGCGATATTAATAATTTATTTCATTCTAAGCCTGTTAAAGATATATCTGCATTAGACTTGAATGCATCTTTAGGTAATTTTCAAGAGATTATTATTTATGATGAGCATAATAATAAATTATTTGAGACATCGAATGATAACACAGTGAGAGTTGAACCTGGATATGAACACCGGTATTTTGACCGCGTAATAAAAAAACGCTATAAAGGCATTGAATATTTAATTATTAAAGAACCAATCACAACGCAAGATTTCAAAGGGTATAGCTTGTTAATTCATTCACTAGAAAATTATGATAACATCGTAAAATCATTGTATATCATTGCGCTCGCATTTGGAGTGATTGCAACAATTATAACTGCCACAATCAGTTATGTATTTTCAACACAAATTACTAAACCGCTTGTCAGTTTATCAAATAAAATGATTGAGATTCGACGAGATGGTTTTCAAAATAAATTGCAATTAAATACAAATTATGAAGAAATAGATAATTTAGCAAATACGTTTAATGAGATGATGAGCCAAATTGAAGAATCATTTAATCAACAAAGACAATTTGTTGAAGATGCGTCACATGAATTACGAACACCATTACAAATTATTCAAGGTCATTTAAATTTGATTCAGCGATGGGGAAAAAAAGACCCAGCAGTATTAGAAGAATCGTTAAATATTTCTATTGAAGAAATGAATCGTATCATAAAATTAGTCGAAGAATTACTTGAATTGACTAAAGGAGATGTAAATGACATTTCTTCTGAAGCGCAGACCGTGCATATTAATGATGAAATTCGCTCGCGAATACACTCATTAAAACAATTGCATCCTGATTATCAATTTGATACGGATCTGACATCTAAAAATCTAGAAATTAAAATGAAACCTCATCAATTCGAACAATTATTTTTAATCTTTATTGATAATGCAATCAAATATGATGTGAAGAATAAGAAAATTAAAGTTAAGACAAGGTTAAAAAATAAGCAAAAAATAATTGAAATTACAGATCATGGAATTGGTATTCCAGAGGAAGATCAAGATTTCATTTTTGATCGCTTTTATCGAGTGGATAAATCTCGTTCAAGAAGTCAAGGCGGTAATGGACTCGGATTATCTATTGCTCAAAAAATCATTCAATTAAACGGAGGATCGATTAAAATTAAAAGTGAAATTAACAAAGGAACAACGTTTAAAATCATATTTTAATCATGACTGAGACGTCAATCAAAGTCATAGGATCAATTTTTTAAGTACACACTAGCTGTGACTAATGTATAAGAACAACTATAAAACAAATAAACAGTGGTTCTTTATCAATTCTGTTGTACTCCCAAAATTTACAATAAAATACATCTATAAACCTAGAAGAATCAACGCTTTTGTTGATTCTTCTTTTTAGCAGATAAATAGGTAAATCTACTTTAACAAATAACTAAATAGTGATATTATTACATTGTAAGCGTTTCAACATTTTTGTGGAGGGTGTAAAATGACTAACGAAAGAAAAGAAGTTTCAGAGGCTCCTGTAAACTTCGGTGCGAATTTAGGTCTAATGTTAGATCTATATGATGACTTTTTACAAGATCCATCATCTGTACCAGAAGATTTACAAGTCTTATTCAGCACAATTAAGAATGATGACTCAATTGTACCAGCTTTAAAAAGTACAAGTAGTCAAAATAGCGACGGCACAATTAAGCGTGTCATGCGTTTAATTGATAATATTCGCCAATACGGGCATCTTAAAGCCGATATTTATCCTGTAAATCCTCCAAAAAGGAAACATGTACCTAAATTAGAGATTGAAGACTTTGATTTAGATCAACAGACTTTGGAAGGTATATCAGCAGGAATTGTTTCAGATCACTTTGCCGACATTTATGATAATGCTTATGAAGCAATTTTAAGAATGGAAAAACGTTACAAAGGACCAATTGCATTTGAGTATACACATATTAATAACAATACCGAACGTGGTTGGTTAAAAAGAAGAATTGAAACGCCATATAAAGTAACGTTAAATAATAACGAAAAAAGGGCACTATTCAAACAATTAGCGTATGTTGAAGGGTTTGAAAAATATCTTCATAAAAACTTCGTTGGTGCAAAGCGTTTTTCAATTGAAGGGGTAGACGCACTTGTACCGATGTTACAACGTACTATTACGATTGCTGCGAAAGAAGGTATTAAAAATATACAAATAGGCATGGCTCACCGTGGACGTTTAAACGTTTTAACGCATGTCTTAGAAAAACCGTACGAAATGATGATTTCAGAATTTATGCATACAGATCCAATGAAATTCTTACCTGAAGATGGTAGCTTGCAGTTAACTGCTGGATGGACTGGTGATGTGAAATATCACCTTGGTGGCATTAAAACTACTGATTCATACGGTACAATGCAGCGTATTGCACTGGCTAACAATCCAAGTCACTTGGAAATTGTTGCACCTGTTGTTGAGGGGCGTACGAGAGCAGCACAAGATGATACACAACGTGCTGGGGCTCCGACGACTGATCATCATAAAGCAATGCCAATTATTATACATGGCGATGCTGCTTATCCTGGTCAAGGAATTAACTTCGAAACAATGAACTTAGGAAACTTGAAAGGCTATTCTACGGGTGGTTCATTGCATATTATTACTAACAATAGAATTGGATTTACTACAGAACCAATTGATGCACGTTCAACAACTTATTCTACAGATGTGGCCAAAGGTTATGATGTGCCAATATTCCATGTCAATGCTGATGACGTTGAAGCTACTATTGAAGCAATTGATATTGCAATGGAATTTAGAAAAGAGTTTCATAAAGACGTCGTTATTGATTTAGTAGGTTATCGTCGTTTCGGTCATAACGAAATGGATGAACCATCAATTACTAATCCAGTTCCTTATCAGAATATTCGCAAACATGACTCTGTTGAATATGTGTTTGGTAAAAAGCTTGTTAATGAAGGTGTCATTTCAGAAGATGAAATGCATTCATTTATAGAACAAGTCCAAAAGGAACTAAGACAAGCACATGATAAAATTAATAAAGCTGATAAAATGGATAATCCAGATATGGAAAAACCTGCAGAACTTGCATTACCGTTACAAGCAGACGAACAATCATTTACGTTTGATCATTTGAAAGAAATAAATGATGCATTGTTAACATATCCGGATGGCTTTAACATTTTGAAAAAGTTAAACAAAGTTCTTGAGAAGCGTCATGAGCCGTTTAATAAAGAAGATGGTTTAGTTGATTGGGCACAAGCAGAACAACTTGCATTTGCGACAATTTTACAAGATGGTACACCGATTCGCTTAACTGGTCAAGATAGTGAACGTGGTACATTCAGTCATAGGCATGCCGTGTTACATGATGAGCAAACAGGTGAAACATATACACCTTTACATCATGTTCCTGATCAAAAAGCGACATTTGATATACACAATTCTCCACTTTCAGAAGCAGCAGTAGTTGGTTTTGAATACGGCTATAATGTGGAAAACAAAAAAAGCTTCAATATTTGGGAAGCGCAATATGGTGATTTTGCAAATATGTCACAAATGATTTTTGACAACTTCTTATTCAGTTCTCGCTCAAAATGGGGAGAACGTTCAGGATTAACATTATTCTTACCTCATGCATATGAGGGTCAAGGACCTGAACATTCATCAGCAAGATTAGAGCGATTTTTACAATTAGCTGCTGAAAATAATTGCACAGTTGTCAACTTATCTAGTTCAAGTAATTATTTCCACTTATTGCGTGCACAAGCAGCTAGTTTAGATTCTGAACAAATGCGACCATTGGTTGTTATGTCACCAAAAAGCTTATTGAGAAATAAAACAGTTGCCAAACCAATTGATGAGTTTACTTCTGGTGGATTTGAGCCAATTTTGACAGAATCATATCAAGCGGATAAGGTTACAAAAGTTATTTTAGCAACTGGTAAAATGTTCATTGATTTAAAAGAAGCATTAGCTAAAAATCCAGACGAATCAGTGTTACTCGTTGCGATTGAAAGATTGTATCCATTCCCAGAGGAAGAGATTGAAGCATTACTAGCACAATTGCCAAACCTTGAAGAAGTGTCATGGGTACAAGAAGAACCTAAAAATCAAGGTGCATGGTTATATGTCTATCCATATGTTAAAGTGCTAGTTGCAGATAAATATGATTTAAGTTATCATGGCAGAATTCAAAGGGCTGCTCCAGCTGAAGGCGATGGAGAAATTCATAAACTTGTTCAAAATAAAATTATAGAAAATGCATTAAAAAATAACTAGGGGGAAATAAGTCATGCCAGAGGTTAAAGTTCCAGAATTAGCAGAATCTATTACAGAAGGTACCATTGCAGAATGGTTGAAAAACGTAGGGGATAGCGTAGAAAAAGGTGAAGCTATTCTTGAATTAGAAACTGATAAAGTTAATGTCGAAGTTGTATCTGAAGAAGCAGGTGTATTATCTGAACAACTTGCAAGTGAAGGCGACACTGTAGAAGTTGGACAAGCAATTGCTATCATCGGCGAAGGTAGTGGCAATGCTTCTAAAGAAAATAGTAACGACAATACTCCACAACAAAATGAAGAAACAAATAATAAAAAAGAAGAAACAACAAATAATTCGGTAGATAAAGCTGAAGTCAATCAAGCAAATGATGACAATCAGCAACGTATTAATGCTACGCCTTCTGCGCGTCGATATGCTCGTGAAAATGGTGTGAATCTTGCTGAAGTAAGTCCGAAAACAAATGATGTGGTTCGTAAAGAAGATATTGATAAGAAACAACAGGCACCGGCATCAACACAAACAACACAACAAGCACCTGCAAAAGAAGAGAAAAAATACAATCAATATCCTACAAAACCAGTGATTCGTGAAAAAATGTCACGCAGAAAGAAAACAGCTGCCAAAAAATTATTAGAGGTATCTAATAATACAGCTATGTTAACAACATTTAACGAAGTTGACATGACAAATGTTATGGAATTGCGTAAACGTAAGAAAGAACAATTTATGAAAGATCATGATGGTACTAAATTAGGATTTATGTCATTCTTTACTAAAGCTTCTGTAGCAGCTTTGAAAAAGTATCCAGAAGTTAATGCAGAAATCGACGGCGACGACATGATTACGAAACAATATTATGATATTGGTGTAGCTGTTTCTACAGATGATGGATTATTAGTACCATTTGTAAGAGATTGTGATAAAAAGAATTTTGCAGAAATCGAAGCAGAAATTGCTAATTTAGCTGTTAAAGCACGAGAGAAAAAACTTGGCTTAGATGATATGGTTAATGGTTCATTTACGATTACAAATGGCGGTATTTTTGGATCAATGATGAGTACGCCAATTATCAATGGTAATCAAGCTGCAATCTTAGGCATGCATTCAATTATTACAAGACCAATTGCGATTGATCAAGATACAATCGAAAATCGTCCAATGATGTATATTGCATTAAGCTATGATCATAGAATTATTGACGGTAAAGAAGCAGTTGGATTCTTAAAAACAATTAAAGAATTAATTGAAAACCCAGAAGACTTATTATTAGAATCTTAATCCACAACACAAAATAGTTTACTATTCCTAAAAACGTAATCAAATCAATAACAAACAGCAGTAAGATTATTTTCTAGTCGAAATATCTTACTGCTGTACTTTATTTTTATAATGCTTCGTATTAAAATGTGAGTTTAATTTTGACTACTTAAAAAATATATCATTTCTATTGAAATAGACTCACAATAGAAATATAGGTAGAATAGCGTGTTACAATATGCTAATGAAATCATTTTAGATAATAACAAGCGATGAAATTTTTGAATTCTATAAGCGCTTTTAGTTAATTTAAAATCATCTGAACAAGATGTAAATTCACTTTATGGACACGACATATATATGTTTTTTATGTACTACAAAAAACGAAATATTCAATTGCTATATACAGATACTCATTAATGACACACTCAATAGCAACCATAACAATATTATGTTACCTATTTAAATGAAATAGTTCTTTTAAAGAAATACATTTTTCACATATTAATCTATAATCAAAATCAACTGACCGATATTCTATAATTTATGATTAAAATAAGTTATAATATAATAGTAAAGATAAAGATAGAGGTGGCTATAATGTGTGGACTTAGAAGTATAACATTAGGTACAACAAATATAGAACAGACAAAACATTTCATGGTTGACATATTAGGATTAAATTATGAAGAACTTCTTGAAAACTCAATTCGTTTCGGCGATGCAGATATAAGCCCAGGAACAAGACTTCAATTTATACAAGTTCCAAGTGAGCAATTAGAAGAATCTCACTTTGTGGGTATTGGATTACGTACACCAACTGACTCAGGTTTAGAGGAGTATGCGGAAATATTATCGAATAAGGATATTCCATTTACAACAGTTAAAGAATTAAATGGCAATAAATATTTCAGTCTCGAAGATAACAATGGTCATATTTTCTCAATATATTCAAACGAGAATAATTATGGCGTTGGTTTAGGTATGCCTTCTTTTGAGAGTGCGGTCAATCCGTTACATCAAGTGCAAGGTTTAGGACCAGTGATTCTTAAAGTGAATCATGTAGATATTACAGGTCAAATTTTAACAAATATATTCGGACTTGAAGTATTTGCAGAATACCAACCCTTCGACAATGCTGACTATCATGTCCAAGTATTCAAAATTGGAACGGGTGGTCTAGGTGGCGAAATACATTTAATGCCTGTAGAAACCGAAATGACAATGCCGGAATATGGCGCAGTCGATCAAGTTGAGTTTGAAACGAAAGATGCAGATTTCTTTAATCAAGCGAAATCGCGCTTAGATGAAGTGGAAATACCATATCAAACGCTTGAGCAAGATGATATTGAATCAATTAGAATTACTGAAAACAGTGGATTATCGTTTATATTCACTTTACAAAAATAATTTTTTTACGATAGTGAGGACAAAATTTATGTTACATGAAACTTGGAAAGAACGTACACCAATCAAGAAAGTAGAAGTCATTAATACAGATGCAAAGAAATTTACAGTTTCTGACATGTTAACGGTTGGCAAACAATATGATGTTATCAACGAAACTGAAGAATATTATCAAATAATAGATAATTCTGGATTAGTTGGCGGTTACTATAAAACATATTTCAAAGAAGTTTAAACGCATAATTATTGAAATGAAGCCTAATATGAGATTTTCAATTAGTAAATTTGGTAAAATATAAACAATTCGCATACTAAGCATTGCGTTTTATATCAGAATAGAATAGTAAACTAAGGCATTTGGAGAACTTATTCCATGTCTTAGTTTTTTAATTTATTTAAAGGAGAACGTTTTAAAATGGCACTAAAACATTATAAGAATTCAGATTCAACAGTTTTCAATGATGCGAAGGCATTATTTGATTTAAATAAAAATATTTTACTTAAAGGTCCAACAGGTTCAGGGAAAACAAAGTTGGCAGAAACATTAAGTGAAGTTGTTGATACACCCATGCATCAAGTCAATTGTTCTGTTGATTTAGATACAGAAAGCTTATTAGGCTTTAAAACAATTAAAACAAATGCGGAAGGTCAACAAGAAATTGTCTTTGTAGATGGTCCAGTTATTAAAGCTATGAAAGAGGGGCATATTTTATATATTGATGAAATAAATATGGCTAAACCTGAAACATTGCCTGTATTAAATGGGGTCTTAGATTATCGTCGTCAAATTACGAATCCATACACTGGTGAAGTAATCAAAGCTGTACCAGGATTTAACGTTATAGCAGCAATAAATGAAGGTTATGTTGGTACTTTGCCAATGAATGAAGCACTAAAAAATCGCTTTGTTGTTATTCACGTTGATTATATTGACGGGGACATTTTAAAAAATGTGATTAAAGAGCAAAGTTTATTACAAGATGATAAACAAATCGAACAAATTATTAAGTTTAACGAAGATTTACGTACTATGTCTAAGCAGGGACAAATTTCTGAAGAAGCCGCTAGTATCCGTGCATTATTAGACTTGTGTGATTTAATCACTGTAATGCCAGTTGAACGTGCAATTAAACGTACAATTATTGATAAATTGGAAGATGAACGTGAACAACAAGCAATATATAATGCTGTAGAACTAAACTTTTAAAGAGGGATAAGACATGAGTGATCGTTTCATAAAATTTAACGACGAACAGTTAGATGCCAAGCAAGTAATGATGTTGCAAGACTTAGCTCGACTCTTATTAAAAAATGAACAAACACAAGTTAAAATCCAAAAATTCCCTTACTATAATCCTGTTCAAAATGTTTTGATTACGAGTTGGTTTTGGTCACATCGACCAAGCCATATCGAAATGGCTGGTTTAAAAACAGATGTTATGTTAGCTGCTTACGGTTATCATATGATGGATGTACAAATTGTAAATGAAGTAGTACAAGATAAAACTTTTAAACACCCTAAATTTTATCAACAACTTTTTAAATTATTAGAAGATATGCGCGTATTAAATTCTATTAAAGTTGAGCGCCCAAGTACTGCTAAATTAATTGATCTTCGCCTAGATACACGTATATCATATACGGAATCTCAAATTAAAGTGTATCGTACTAAAACACAATATACAGATTTATTATTTTTGTATTTAGAACATGCATTTTTAAGCCAAGATTTCTTTGATATACCATCTATACATTCAGATTTAGATGATATTGTAGTTAATATGTTCTTATATTTACCTAATTTTTTCCAAAATCAAAATTCTGAAGATAATATGTATCTGGCTCAAAGAATTATGTATCAAGTAGATGATATTTTAAAAGAAGATATGCTAAACGAATATTATTACTTACCTAAAACACTATATAATACATTAGCTAGTCCAGAGTTTGATGATTTAAAGAGAACTGATGCAAGTCAAGTCGATGGGCAAGATGATACTTCAGAAGATGATGATAACGAAAGTGAAAAAGCTGACTCTAAATCTGCAGATAGTGAGTCAAAAGGTGGCGCCTATTTAGAAATGGAACTTCACGAAGGACAAAATAGTGAAACATTGGGTAATGATGAAGCACGTGAAGGCGATGCTACAGATGATATGACTGATATGATGACCAAAAAGGGCAAAGGTTCAAACGATACGCTAAATCGTGAAGAAGGCGATGCTGTTGGTCAAAGCCAAGCATTTCAACTTGATGGTGTGAACAAAAATGTAGAAATAAAATGGCAAATTCCTGAAATTGAGCCACAATATGTTTTAGAATATCAAGAATCGAAACAAGACGTACAATATGAAATCAAAGACTTAATTCAAATTATAAAGAAAACGATTGAACGAGAACAACGAGATGCACGTTTTAATTTAACAAAAGGACGATTACAAAAGGATTTAATTAATTGGTTTATCGACGATCAATATAAATTGTTTTACAAAAAACAAGATTTAAGTAAATCATTTGATGCGACGTTTACATTGTTAATTGATGCGTCAGCAAGTATGCATGATAAAATGGCTGAAACGAAGAAAGGTGTAGTGTTATTCCACGAGACGTTAAAAGCATTGAACATTAAACATGAAATTTTATCATTCAGTGAGGATGCCTTTGATTCAGACGATCATGCACAACCAAATATCATTAATGAAATTATTAACTATGATTACTCAACCTTTGAAAAAGATGGCCCACGTATTATGGCACTTGAACCTCAAGATGATAATCGTGATGGTGTTGCTATTAGAGTTGCAAGTGAACGATTAATGCGTCGAAATCAACATCAACGATTTTTAATCGTATTTTCAGACGGCGAACCGTCTGCATTTAATTATAGTCAAGATGGTATTATTGATACGTATGAAGCTGTAGAAATGTCACGTAAATTTGGTATTGAAGTATTTAATGTATTTTTGAGTCAAGATCCAATAACTGAAGATGTTGAACAAACAATTCATAATATTTATGGTCAATATGCTATTTTCGTTGAAGGTGTTGCGCATTTACCTGGACATCTCTCTCCATTATTAAAAAAATTACTACTTAAATCTTTATAAATAAGTTTAAAATATGAGTTTATATGAAATTGTGAATAAAAGTCATCAGTTACTATTTAAAAAGTGAATTTGAAGAATTTTATTTTCTGGCATAATTTGATTTAAACAACACATGTGTTTTGTTTCTGCTATGTACAACATATTTCATATAGACTCTTTATTATTTTTTGTGCTAAAATATTTACTTGTAAATTATTTCGTGTTTTAAAAAAAGGAGTAACTCTATGAATAAAAATACATGGGTCATTGGGTTTACGCTCTTCGCTATGTTTTTTGGCGCAGGCAATCTAATTTTTCCTCCTAATCTCGGATTGGATAGTGGTCAATTTTTCTGGCCCGCCATTTTAGCGTTTGTTCTAACTGGGATTGGTTTACCATTATTAGGTGTGATTGTAGGTGCACTTGATAAAGAAGGATATATTGGCGCATTAAATAAAATTTCACCTAAATTTTCAATATTGTTCTTAATCATCATTTATTTGACTATTGGTCCACTTTTCGCAATACCTAGAACTGCATCTACATCTTTTGAAATGACAATTACACCAATTATACATAACAATAGTAGTATCGCTTTATTTATATTTACGATTATCTACTTCATAGTCGTTTTGTATATTTGTTTAAATCCATCTAAGTTAATCGATCGTATTGGTTCATTATTAACACCATTATTATTGATTACTATTTTAGCGATGATTATTAAAGGATACTTAGACTTTAGCGGTAATAGTGCTGGAAAGGGCAATGAAGCACTATATCATTCTAATTTTTCAAGTTTTGCTGAAGGCTTTACACAAGGCTATTTAACAATGGATGCCATTGCAGCAATTGCTTTTTCAATGATTGTTGTTAATGCAGTAAAACTAACAGGCATTACTAAAACAAATCAAATATTCAAACAAACTTTGACTGCTGGTTTAATTGCAGCCGTAGCTTTAATTTTCATATATATTTCATTAGGTTATATTGGTAATCATATGCCAGTAAGTGACATGACGTTAGATCAATTGAAATCCAAAGATCGAAACATTGGGACATATTTATTAACGACAATGGCTTCAACAGGATTTGGTTCATTCGGAAAATATTTATTGGGCATCATTGTGGCGCTGGCATGTCTAACTACAGCATGCGGGCTTATTGTTGCAGTTTCTGAATATTTCCATAGAATCGTACCTAAAGTATCATACAAAGCATTTGTATTAGTTTTCATTTTAATGAGTTTTATTATTGCTAACCAAGGTTTAAATGCTGTTATCTCAATGTCAATTCCGGTATTAAGCATTGTATACCCAGTAGCAATAACTGTTGTATTATTAATTTTAATTGCCAAATTCATACCGACAAAACGCATTTCACAACAAATTCCAGTTATTATCGTATTTATATTGTCGATTTTCAGTGTTATTAGTAAGTTAGGTTGGCTGAAAATTAACTTTATAGAATCATTGCCTCTAAGAGCGTATTCTTTAGAGTGGTTCCCAGTAGCAATTATTGCAACGATATTAGGCTATCTAGTCGGCATATTTGTAAAACAAGATCCAATTAAATATCAACAGGAATAACGAATAATATAAAAGGAAGCATCTCCAATTTAATCGTAGGATGCTTCCTTTTTGTTATATCTAATTCGTAATTTATGATTGTTTATTCGGTCCTTTGATGTTCACTAAATGTGACTTTAAATCTTGTTCTAATTGTTGTAATTCTTTTTCAGCTAATTGTCGTTCTTCGCGACCGTGTTGTTGAATAATTAATGTTTCTTCAATTGTCTCAATAATGTTACGCTGTGTACGTTTCAATGTATCAAGATCAACAATGCCACGCTCATTTTCTGTTGCAGTTTCAATCGCATTTTGTTTCAACATTTCAGCATTTGCTGTTAATAAATCATTAGTTGTATCAGTGACAGCTCGTTGTGCAGCAACTGCATTACGCTGTCTCATTAATGTAAGCGCAATGGCCATTTGATTTTTCCATAGTGGAATACTTGTCAAAATTGAACTTTGTATCTTCTCGGCAAGTGCTTGATTAACATTTTGAATCATACGAATTTGTGGCGCAGTTTGCAAAGCTATTTGTCTTGAAAGCTGTAAGTCATATATGCGTTTATCTAGTCTATCTATAAATTGCTGCATATCTGCAACTTGTTGAATATCCATTTGATTAGTGGATTGCTGCGCTTGCTGTTGCAATTGTGGTAGCTTTTCATTTTCTAATTGCAACTTTTTTTGCTGTGCAGCAATGATATGCAATGATAAGTCATCAAAGTATTGTTTGTTTTTATCATATAGCGTATCTAATAATTCAATATCTCTTGTTAAATGTGTTTGATGTTTCTGCAGTTGAATCGTTATGCGATCGACTTGAGCACTAACTGATTGCATTCTTGAAAAGATTTCATTGATAGACGACTTTGCTCTGCTAAAAATTCTTTTTAACATAGATGGTTTATCAGTATTTAACTCATTTGGATTAACTGACTTTAGTTTTGACATTAGATCTGACAAAGTATCTCCAATAGGACCAACATCTTTACTTTGTACTTCATCCAACATTTGATGTGAAAATTGAGACATTTGTTTCTGTAAATCAGAACCAAACGCTAATAAACCTTCATTGTCTAAAGGGTTAATTTGTTTACTGATTGTGTCTACCTGTTTTTGTTGTTCAATTGTTAACTTTTCTTTTTGAATAGTAGTATTCGATAATTCTTTATCGCTTATAAAATCATCTAGTGGATAGCTTTCTTTGAAACTTTTATTTTCAGTCATCAATCATCTCTCCAATAGTTGCTATTTTACATCAATCTTGATGATGTTTTTGATGTAACTTATTTAATTCCATTTCAATATCTAAACGTTCATAATCATCTTCGTTGAGACGCTTTAAATCAGCGATTAATGTTCGTTTGACCTCATCCAAAGTAATTCGTGTTTGTTCTAACTTTTGCTGTTCATTAATTGATTTTTTGGGCATTTTTGCTAGACGTGTATATGCATCAACCAAATTTAAAGCATTATCAATATGAGAATAAAAAAAGCCTTCAACTTTATAAAATGATGCAGGTCTCTGTCTAACTGTCGTATAAATAGAACGTGAAATTTGGTATATATCATTAATCTGCCTAAAATCTTTAATTGATCTTATATTGACATACGTTTTTAAAATACCTCTAAGTTTTTGGTGTGTATGATTTAACTGATTTCGAATATAGCGATAGTCTTTTCTAGTCAAACCAATTTCGTTTAAATATTTGCGTGAAGTGAGTTTTTGTATCGGTAGGTATGTCATTAAAAAGCCAACAATACCAATAGACATATCAATTAAAAAAGATACATCAAGTGCAATCATCCCAAATATGCTTGTTAAAAACGCTACAGGAATTCCCACTAACACCCCAAATATATGAGAAATATTATATCTCACTGTCATCTTCCTTTATTTAGCATTTTATATTGATCGAAAATCCGATAATTTTTGATTTAGTTCTAACTCTTCAAGTTGATGGCTTGTTACATTTGATGCTGGTGAGGCACCTTCAATTACACCTTGAATAAATCTCTCTATATCTGCGTCATCCCCTTGTGCATATATCTCTACATAGTCATCTACATTTTGAACAGTACCGACAATGTTATAGTTCATTGCAATGCGTTGTGTAAAATATCTAAATCCGACGCCTTGAACGCGTCCGAATACTTGTAAATGTACATGTCTCATTTTTACCACCTCATAATGTTATTATACGTAGTTTTACTTAAAAAAACTAATAATTACTATAGTTAATACTTTGTTTGTTTCAAGTCGTCAAACTTGATTTTCAGAGGATAAAGGTATAAAAATAAGTATAGAGTTTTTGAAGTATGGAAGGGGTCTTTAATAATGTGGACAGTTACCAAAATTAGAGCCGATTATGAGGGATGGTGGTTATTCAGTGACTGGCCAGAAAACATTGTTGAAAAATATCAATATCAAGATTTTGATGACATGTTTAAGCACTATCAACAATTGATTAATCAATGTAAAGTTCAGTTCGATAATTATGTCACAGGCAAATATAATATTTATGCATTTTATAATAATTGTGACATGAACTATTGCGAAGATTGTGAAGAGGATTTACAAATATTTTATAGTTTCATTGTTTTACAAAATAATGAAGTATATTATAAACTACCAATAATTGATTAAATGAATATTTTTTATTATTGTATTGCAATTTGGTAATAACTGCACTATAATACAAGTTAAGCAGATGATTATTCCATATTGCAAAGAATATTTGAGTGAAATTTGCATGTATTTTTTGTAATATGCGAATAAGCATATTGAATGAATTTTAGTCTTGGAGGTTTCAGATTATGAAACAAGGTACAGTTAAATGGTTTAACGCTGAAAAAGGATTCGGCTTTATCGAAGTTGAAGGAGAAAATGACGTATTCGTACATTTTTCAGCAATTAACCAAGATGGTTACAAATCATTAGAAGAAGGTCAAGCTGTTGAGTTTGAAGTAGTTGAAGGCGACCGCGGTCCACAAGCTGCAAACGTTGTTAAACTATAATTCTTAGATTTGAATCATTGATTTTAACTAACACCTTACCAAGAAGTAAGGTGTTTTTATATGCTTATTACAAATACTCAACGCGATGAGTTTCTCAACCAAATTGAGAACTCTTTTTTTATATCACCAACATTGTTTGCAATAGAAAAAAATATTTATATAATATAATTATGGTGTACAACGACGAGGTGATTTTATGAAATATCTTATCCTTAGTTTAGTTGCTAATTTATTAGTTTTCGGTGTATTATCTGCAATTGGTTTAAATATTAATATTTTAGCAGCAATGATGATTGTATTAGTGATTCCGATAATGATTTCTGGGATATTATTTTTCAAAACTAATATTGATAAAACATACATATTTTTTAACATCATATTTATCGACTTTTATTACTATATTTACAATGTACATTTAATGACTTTGCCAAAGTTTAATAATTATATTAAAGCAGAGATGATGGAATTAGAAGATATTGATGTATTAATTACAAGTAAAGATTTTGGATTTGATGAAATTCTGTTTTATACATTATATTTGTTGTTAATTCTTATCGTTTTATATTATTTGAAAAAGCAAGTAAAGCATAAAACCTAATTTCATGATGCTTGTTTAAAGTGTGGTATGTATATGATGCTTTAAATTAGTTGAATAGGGCTAACTAAATATAAAGGATTAATGACAAAAAGAAATAAATACTTTCTAACTAAAAATGTGCTGTTCTTCCTTTTTTAGAGTATATGTCCAAGCATGTTATCTACAGTCATCTATAATGCATAAAAATTCCCCGAGTCACAGTATAATTTTCTGTGCTTCGGGGATTACTTTGTTTATTTTTATTTTGTATCATTAATAATGAGTTGTCTTAACGATTGTCGCTTTATAACTTCACGTGCTTTGCCATCTTTTAAGAAAAACACAGAAGGCTTTTGCATTTGATTGTAATTGGATGCCATAGAGTAATGATATGCACCAGTTGATAATATAGCAAGATAGTCTCCACGTTTGACTGATGAAGGTAATTTAGCGTCTTTAATAATGATATCACCAGACTCACATAATTTTCCAGCTATAGTTACACTGTCATCTGCTTCTTCATTTCTATTAACAAGCAATGCTTGATACTTTGCGTCATAAAGTGCAGTTCTGATATGATCACTCATACCGCCATCGATTGAAACATATTTATTAATCTCTGGAATTTCTTTAATGGTTCCAACTTCATATAAAGTAACGCCAGCTTCACCTACAATTGATCGTCCCGGTTCAATACCTATTTCTGGTGCATCTATACCTAGAACTTTAATTTCGGATTTTATTGCGTCTGTAATATCTTTAATACCACTTTCGATAGGGAAACTTTCGTCACCTTCAACATATTTAATACCAAAGCCACCACCAAGGTTTAATAATTCAACTTGAATGCCTTGCTCTTTAAGCCAACGTAAAACAATTTTAGCAGTTTCAATAAATGCTTCTGTACCTTCAATCTGTGAACCAATATGACAATGTACACCTTTTAATTTTAAGTGTTTAGATTGTTGGACTTTGTCAATTGCTTTTTTAGCTAAGCCATATTGAATTGATAATCCAAACTTACTATCTTCTTGCCCAGTTTGAATAAATTCGTGTGTATGTGCTTCAACACCTGGATTAACTCGTAATACAACTTGAACCGTATCATTAGCATAGCGGTCTATTAATTCAATTTCTTCTAATGAATCTATAACAAAATAACCGATATTATTTTCTAAAGCATACCTAATTTCATGTTTCGTTTTATTGTTACCATGGAAATGGATGCGACTCGGTTCAAAACCTGCTTCTAAAGCTGTATATAATTCACCTTCAGAAACAACATCTAACTGTAAATCTTCCTCAGCTACAAGTTTGACCATTTGAATGCAAGTAAACGCTTTTGAGGCGTATGAAATATTGTATTTTAATCCACTATCTTTAAATGCGCGATGGTAACGGCGCATCTGTTCTCTAATTTGTAGTTCATCATAAACAATGGTAGGTGTACCAAAGCTTTGCGCAATCGTTTTTAAACTAATACCATCCATTGTTAATTCGCCATTTTGATTATATTTAACAGTCATTTGAAATGTACTCCTTTTTTAAAGAATCATGATTCATAGCACTTAATTGTTCAGAATTTGCACCAACACCTTTAAAGGTATATTCATCGATGCGGATATCATTATTATAAAGAATAACTTCATCTTGTGCATGTACATTGCCATCAACTTCAACAAACATATGGCTCATCATTAATGCACGTATCGGGTAGCGTTTACCATTGATAAGTGCTTCATGTTTAGCACGAGTTCTTAAAATTCCATCGCCATAACCGATATCAACTACAGCTAATTTTGTATTGTTTTTAGTCACTTCAAAGGCAAAGCTATAACCGCAATAATCACCAGCTTGTACTTCGCGCACTTGAATAACATGTGCTTTTACAGTTAATGACTGAACTATATCATGTTGATTCAGTGAACTATATGGTCTTGAACCGTATAACGCAATACCTACACGCGCATGTGTATGGTGGGGTAGTAATATTTGTCCTTCCCGATAAAAACTCGCACTATTTTGAGCATGGATTAGGTCGAACTGATAACCTTCAGATAAAAGTGCTTCAACAATTTCCATCCATTGTGAACGTTCAACATTATAATCTGACACATCGAATTCATCAGCATATCCAAAATGGGTCCATAAACCACTAATAATCATTTTTGCATTTTGATTATGATGGTGATCTTTCAATACTTCTTTAATTTCGTTTAAATCTTTAAATCCAGACCGATGTAATAAATTTTCAAATTCTAAGTGAACATGAATACCTGCTAAATCATTTTTATGGTTATAGTAATATGTCAACGACGGCAAAGTCATGTGTATTTGATGTTCACGGACTAAATCAAACTCGTAAACTGCATTCATTAAAAAGATTGTTGCATCTGGAGCAAGTTGTCTAATTTGAATTGCTTCTCGTAGTGATGTTGTGCTAAATGTATCTATACCTGCATGGATAAACTGAGTTACAGCAAATTCTAGGTCATAGTGATATGCATTATTTTTAACAACTGCCATTAATGGCTGATTGTTTTTGACTGTGATTGCATTTTGTAAAAATATTTTCTTATTTACAGACCATGTTGCTGTCAATGTATTACACCTCTTTGTAATTATTTAATAAATTTTCGTAAAAATTAACCACGTTTATTAACACTTTTTCATCAAAATTTAAATGTGATGTGTGCAAACCAGTTACAAAACCTTTATCTTCATTTCGTGTTCCTATAAAAACAAAGTAAGCTGGAGCTAGTTGTTGACCATAAAAACTAAAATCTTCCCCAAATAAGAATGGCGTTGGTTTGTCATAGACATTTAAATCAGCTTTTATTAAGGCGTCCTCTATTTGAGTACGTAATTTCGGACTATTGATTGTAGGGGGATAACCTTCTGCAAATTTAACTTCACAATCTACATTAAACAGAAGCTTGACACTTTCTGCTATCTTGTGCATTTGATTTTTAACGATTGTTAAATCATCAATATCATATGTACGAATAGTACCTTCTAAATAACCATTACTTGGTACAGTGTTAATCGCTTCACCAGCTTTAAAATGACCAATATGAACAATATTTCGTTTCAAACCGTTAAGGTGAAATTGTTGAATTTGTGATATTTGAGTTAATACATGTTGTAATGCTTCACCACAAGAATGACCTTGTTCTTTATCAGCAACATGACTTGACAGGCCTGTTAAGAAAAAGCGATACTCTGTTGCGCTGGCCGTAATTTCTTCATCTCTTATCACTGCAATGCCTTCATCAGCAAATGGGTTAACATGAATACCAAATACCGCTTCAATTGGATACTTATCAAAGGCACCGGCTTTTATTAATCGATTTGCACCGCCACCAGTTTCTTCTGCAGGTTGGAAAATGAAAACGACATTTTGCGGTAATTGACCTGCGTCTTGCATGTCTTTGCAACGTTGTACAAAAAGCATTAATGCAGTTGTATGACCATCATGTCCACAAGCATGCATCACATGATCAGATTGACTGCGATAAGGCACATCATTTTCCTCTAAAATAGGTAACGCATCAATATCAGCTCTATACGCTATCGTATGTGAGCCATTACCTTCTAAGTATGCAATGACGCCAGTTTCCAATGGGCAATCGTATTTAATATTTAAACTATCTAAAAACGCTTTAATATAAGCAGTTGTTTCAAATTCATGTAAGCTTAATTCAGGATGTTGATGTAAATGACGGCGATGTTTCGTAACAAATTCTAATTCATTCATAATTATCAATCCTTTGTGTTAAATTACTATATAAATAGTGTAACGTATTTCGAAATTTGTGATCATAAGTTTATTCAATGATAAACAATAAGGTTGAGACATAATCGTATCTCAACCTTGAAATTATTATACGTTGACGTCACTAGTCATTCAGTTTTCTTAATGCTGCTACAATCTCTTTTTTAGTATCTTGTACTTCAGAAGCTTGCTTAATCACTTTTGCAGGTGTACCAGCAACAACTGCACCAGCTGGTACATCTTGTGTCACAATCGCGCCAGCTGCAACAATAGCACCTTTACCAACACGTACACCTTCTAAAATAACTGCATTTGCACCGATTAATACATCATCCTCGATTATAACTGGTGAAGCACTAGGGGGTTCAATCACACCTGCTAATACTGCGCCAGCCCCTACATGTACATTTTTACCAGTTGTAGCACGACCACCGAGAGTAGCATTCATATCAATCATTGTACCTTCGCCAACGACTGCGCCAATATTAATTGTTGCGCCCATCATAACGACAGCACCATCTTCAATAATGGCTTGTTCTCTAATAAACGCACCTGGTTCAATTCGTGCATTCGTATTTGTTAAGTCTTTTAATGGAATGGCAGAATTGCGACGATCCATTTCAATTTCTATATCTTCGAATTGACTACCATATGCTTCGTAAAAAGGTTTCCAATCATCCGCTTCACAAAAGATTACTTTAGATTGTTCTGAACCAAATACTTTAAAACTTTCTGGATATGTGATGCCTTCAAAATTACCATTTAAATATACTTTTATTGGTGTAGACTTTTTAGCATCACTTATATATTGAATAATTTCTTCAGCTGTTAAATGTTGTACCATAAAATAATCGATCTCCTTTAATATGTTTATAAGTTGTCAAACGTATAAAAGCCGTTTGGTTTATTAACTAAGCGTTCTGCTGCTTGTATTGCACCATTCGCAAAAATATCTTTTGATTGTGCACGATGCGTGATTTGAATCGTTTCATCAGTGCCGGCAAATAGAACTTCATGTTCACCGACAATCGTACCTCCACGAATAGAATGTATACCAATATCTTGTGGCTGGCGTTTTTCATTTAATTCATGTCTATCATACACAGGTGTTACATTTTCTTTCAAAGATACGATCACATCATACAATTTTTCTAACGTACCACTTGGTGCATCTACTTTTTTATTATGATGTGCCTCAGTCAATTCGATATCGAAATCATCAAGTAGGGGAACAGCAGCTGCTAAAATTTTAGTCAATGCATGAACGCCATAACTCATGTTCGCGCTGAAAAATACAGGCATATTTTGACTCAATTCATCTAACTTATTAAGTAGTTTTTCTTTCTCGCCAGTTGTTGCCACAACTAATGGCAAATGAAACTCTTCATCTAATAAAGGGAAAAGTAGATTTGGATTTGAAAAATCTATTGCAACATCGGCATCTTTAACATCTGCAATATGTTGATATTGTTGATATGGCGTTGTTGCTTTCGGTGTATTTTCAATGACCCCAACGATTTCATGTCCTTTTTCTTCTGCTAATCTAGCAACGCGTTGATTCATTGCACCATAGCCAATTAGTAATATTTTCACTCATTTTCACCCGCTTTAAATGTGTCATATGCTTCACGAAGCACTTTAGTATCTGTATCTTCTAGGCTAACCAATGGTAGACGTAATTCATAATTTCCAAATCCTAAATAACTTGTTAGAGCTTTAATAGGAATTGGGTTAATATCAACTGATAAAGCTGATAACAGTGTGCCGATTGGTTTAAATTGATCTTGAATATCTAATCCACTTTGTTGAGCATCGTATAACGCTTGAAATTCTTTAGGAATGACATTGGCAATAACAGAGATAACCCCTTGACCGCCACGTTGATAGTATTCAACGACGTTGTCATCATTGCCACTATATAATGCAAATGAATTTGTATCAATTCGCTTTTTCACTTCTTCTAAATACTCAAAATCATTCGTAGCATCTTTTAAAGCAACTATATAAGGATGTTGACTTAATATTTCTACAGTTTCTGGTTCAATTGTCATGTTCGTTCTTGAAGGAACATTGTACAGCACGACTGGTAATTTCACAGCATCTGCAATCGCTTCAAAGTGTTTGACTAAACCACGTTGATTCGTTTTGTTGTAGTAGGGCGTAATTAACATAATTGCATCAGCACCTAAGGCTTTAGCTTGGATTGAAGCTTGGATTGACTTATCAGTATCATTAGTGCCAGTTCCTGCTATGACAGGAACACGTTTATCTACAAGATCAATAACTGTTTTTAGAATGCGTTCTTTTTCATCTGTTGTTAAAGTAGGGCTCTCAGCAGTAGTTCCATTAACGATGATTGCTTGGGCATTATTTTCTAGTAAAAAATTAACGTGTGTTTTCAAAGCTTCAATATTAATTTTGTTATTTGTAAAAGGGGTTGTAAGTGCAACGCCAACACCCTCAAATAAATGTGTCATTTTAATTCGCTCCTTTTAAACGCATAACTTGTTCCAATACTTGTACAGCATTTAATGCAGCACCTTTTAATAAATTGTCTGATGTACACCATACATGGAAAGTATTTTCTAATGAATCATCTCTACGTATACGGCCAACAAACACTTCATCTTTATTAGTAGAATTGATTGCCATTGGATATTCATTGTTCTCTGGATTGTCTACTAAAACAACGCGGTCATCTTGATCAAATAATGCTTTAATATCTTCTGCAGTCGCTTCTTTTTCAAGCGTTACATCAATTTCAACACTATGACTATCTTGAACAGGCACACGTGCACATGTTGCTGTTACTTTTAAGTCTGGCGCATTTAAAATTTTTCTCGTCTCATCAATCATTTTTTGTTCTTCTTTTGTATATCCGTTTTCTAAAAACACATCAATATGCGGTAACACATTATTATAAATTGGATGTGGATATGCTTCTGGTGCTTTACCATTTACACCTTCAGCTAAATCTTTCTTACCTTTCATCCCTGAACCTGATACAGCTTGATATGTTGTATATGCCACTCGTTTTAAACCATAAGCATCTTGCAATACTTTTAATGGCACAACAGACTGAATCGTAGAGCAGTTTGGATTGGCAATGATACCTCTTGTAAAAGTAGGTTCATTGACTTCCGGAACGATTAAATCAATATCTTCTGCCATACGCCATTGACTTGAATTGTCTATAACGATTGCACCAGCTTTTTCAAAGAGTGGGGCAAAGTGTTCGCTTGTACCGCCACCAGCACTCATTAATACATAATCGAAATGTTCACTTGCACGAGCATCAGTTAATTCTTGAACTGTATATGTTTTTCCTTGAAATTCAACTTCTTTCCCTGCAGAACGTGCTGATGAAAATAATACTAATTCATCGAAAGGAATATTTTTACGATTTAATGTCTCCAACATTTTTGTACCTACTAATCCTGTTGAACCCACAACTGCTAATTTTGTCATAACTTGTCACTCCATTTTATAATAATTTCCAATTTTTAGAATATTTTAACAATAATTTTACCATTAAATGTTAAATGCGTCATATAGTTTTTCCACCGCTTGTTGCCCATTAAAATCATCAATGACGTATGAAATACTTATTTCAGAAGTTGTTGTTTGGTAGAAAGGTATATTATTTTCAATTAATGTCAAAAATGCTTTTGATGCCACACCTGACATATCACGCATGCCTGAGCCAATTAATGAAATTTTGACATAATGCTCATTGATTTTATAAGCTAATGCTTCATATTGATTCTTTAATGTTTCAAGAATCATAGAAATTTGATGAAAATCACTATCTTTAATCGTGAAGGATAGTTGTAGTCCATCCAAGTTGACGATTTGTGAAATCATATCAACATTTACAGCACCTTCTTCAAGTTCCGTAAATAGTTGGGTAAGTAGCTGATTGTCAGGTAGGGGATAACTAATTGTTACATGCATCATATGTTTATCCAAAGCCACACCAGCAACTGCTTTTTTCTCTAATATTTCTTCATTTGACATAATCCATGTTCCTTTCACGTTCGATAAAGTTTTTCCTAAATATAAAGGGATATTATAGTTTTTAGCTAATTCAACACTTCTTGTTTCAAGTACACCAGCACCTAAAGCGCTCATTTCCATCATTTCTTCATATGAGACGATGTCTAGTCGTTTAGCTTTTGGTAAAAGTCTTGGGTCAGTGGCATACACACCATCAACGTCGGTATAAATTTCACAAGGTATTTGATTACTAACAGCAAGTGCCACAGCGGTCGTATCAGAACCGCCTCTGCCTAAAGTTGTTAATTCCTGATGTTCATTGATGCCTTGAAATCCAGCAACTACTAAAATATCGTTTTCTTGAAAGGCTTGTTCAAATGTTTGAGGATTAATTTGAGCAATTTTACTTTTTAAATGATGGCCAATGGTTTTAATACCCGCTTGATAGCCAGTCATTGCTTTGGCATTCACACCGATATCATTTAATACCATTGATAAATAAGATACAGTTTGTTGCTCTCCGGTTGTCAATAATAATGCCAGTTCTTGTTGTTTTGGTGCTTTAGTCAAGGTCGATACATTCGTCATTAATTGATCTGTTGTGTTACCCATAGCACTTACAACGACAATTAATTGTTCATCTTGATTGACTCGCTCCTTTAACATTTCAGCGATCCTTTTTATTTTTGTAAAATCACTGACGGATGATCCGCCAAATTTCAACACACTTCTTGTTACCATATAATCCTCCTAATTGTTAGGAAGGGCACACAATAATAAAAAAAGAACAAGATCGGAATGCGAACTTGCTCTTAATCTATATACAAGTGATGCACTCCATTATTTTTAAATAATGACAAACTCTCAGCTCTTAACCAAAAAGTCCAACAAATTATAACTGCTATTATAATCGCTTCGGCATCGCACCCTTTCAAATTTAGCTGTTAGCAGACAGTAATCTAAACTTTACTCATGATTGATGCGCCTCATCAAAATATTATTAAATTGGTATGTGTTCATTATACATATGACAAATATGAATGTAAACCGATAATTTAGATTTTTTGGAATAACCTGAAAATTCAAGTTATAGCGTTGCTTATATTTTAAAAAGGTGGTGATAATGAGACTTTTTGAAAAATAAAATTCAAAATACTTATAGCATACTCAATATGCACATTAAATAAATGTACTCTTTTAATGCGGTGATAACTGTATTTGTAATTTAGAGAAGGGGTGTTCACTGTGCTGATGTGTTAAAAAATAAAATAAAAAGGACACCTCGATGCTATAAATATTAGCATCGAGACGCCCAGTTAATGTCTATTAAATTGAATATAGTCTCGGACATGAATCAATGCCCTAGGTCCTGCAATGTTATATTGACAGTAGTTGACTGAATGAAAATGACTTTGTAGCTAGCTTTTTTCAATCCTTGTCGGTGCAACACATAGAGAAATTGGATTCCTAATTTCTACAAACAATACAAGTTGCGGAATAAGTCCCAATATAGAAGGTGACAGTAAGCCAACTTACAATAATGTGCAAGTTGGTCGGGCCTCAATACAGAGATTTTCGAAAAGAAATTCTACATATTATGTTTATTTTAAAACGCCGATTTCTTGCAAGTATTCTTCATATGGAATTTCTTTTGAAACGCCGCCTTGTTTATTTAAATCGATAACACGGTTTGCAATCGTGTTGATAAATTCGAAGTCATAAGAAGTAAAGATGATAGAACCTTTAAATGATTTAAGACCATCATTGACAGCAGTAATACTTTCTAAGTCTAAGTGGTTAGTAGGTTCGTCAAGTAAAAGTACATTCGCACTTGATAACATCATTTTACTTAGCATACAACGTACTTTTTCTCCACCTGAAAGCACACTAGCTTTTTTCTTAACTTCTTCACCACTAAATAACATACGACCTAAGAAACCACGTAAAAATGTTTCTGTTTGTTCATCTTCAGGAGCATATTGTCTTAACCAATCAACGAGATTCATATTTACACCTTCAAAGAACTCTGAGTTATCTTTAGGGAAGTAACTTAATGATGTAGTAACACCCCATTTAAATGAACCTTCGTCTGGTTCCATTTCGCCAGCTAATATTTTAAGTAATGTTGTTTTTGCAATTTCACTATCTCCAATTAAAATCGCTTTATCATTTGGATTCATTGTGAATGATACATTATCTAATACTTTTTCGCCGTCAATTGTTTTAGAAAGATTTTGAACGATTAATAAGTCGTTACCAATCTCACGCTCAGGCGTGAATTTAACGAAAGGATATCTTCTTGATGATGGTTGAATATCATCTAATTCAATTTTCTCAAGTTGTTTTTTACGACTTGTTGCTTGTTTAGATTTAGAAGCGTTAGCTGAGAAACGAGCAATAAAGTCCTGTAACTCTTTCATTTTTTCTTCTTTTTTCTTGTTTTGTTCTTGAGCCATCTTTTGAGCTAACTGACTAGATTGATACCAAAAATCATAGTTACCAACATAAACTTTAATTTTACCGAAGTCTAAATCAGCGATATGAGTACATACATTATTTAAGAAATGACGGTCATGCGATACTACGATAACAGTATTATCAAAGTTAATTAAGAAATCTTCTAACCAACTGATTGCTGGAATATCGAGACCGTTAGTAGGCTCATCCAGTAATAGTACGTCTGGTTCACCGAATAAACTTTGCGCTAATAATACTTTAATTTTTTGGTTGTTTTCTAATTCAGCCATTTTTTTATCGTGTAAAGTTGGATCGATACCTAAACCAGATAAAAGGTTAGCAGCATCAGCTTCAGCATTCCAACCATTCATTTCTGCAAATTCACCTTCAAGTTCAGCAGCACGGATACCATCTTCATCACTGAAATCTGGCTTCATATAGATTTCATCTTTTTCTTTCATAACCTCATAAAGACGTTCGTGACCTTTAATTACAACATCAAGCACGCGTTCATCTTCATAAGCATAGTGGTCCTGTTTTAAAACAGCTAGACGTTCATTTTTACCTAATGAAACATGTCCTGTTTGAGAATCTAATTCACCAGATAATATTTTTAAGAATGTTGATTTACCTGCACCATTCGCACCAATTAATCCATAACAATTACCTTCTGTAAATTTAATATTTACATCTTCAAATAGTTTACGATCTCCAAAACGTAAACTCACATCAGTTACTTGTAACATGCATTTTCTCCTTTTTTTCATTCGATATTCTAACGGAAGAATTATATCATATTATCGTCACAGTTTCGACCTCATATAAGTTGTAATGATAGAATGACTCACACATGTTATAATAATAAAGAATACAAGAATCGAAGGAGAATAACATGGCATTAGACAAAGATATAGTAGGTTCTATAGAATTCCTTGAAGTAGTAGGGTTACAAGGCTCAACTTACCTTTTAAAAGGACCAAACGGTGAAAACGTAAAGTTAAACCAATCAGAAATGAACGATGATGATGAATTAGAAGTAGGTGAAGAATATAGTTTCTTCATTTATCCAAACCGTTCAGGTGAATTATTTGCAACTCAAAATATGCCTGATATTACGAAAGATAAATATGACTTTGCTAAAGTACTTAAAACGGATCGCGATGGGGCACGTATAGATGTTGGATTACCCCGTGAAGTGTTAGTACCATGGGAAGATTTACCAAAAGTGAAATCACTATGGCCACAACCTGGTGATCATTTGCTAGTCACATTACGAATTGACCGTGAGAATCATATGTATGGAAGATTAGCGAGTGAATCTGTTGTAGAAAATATGTTTACACCTGTACACGACGATAATTTAAAAAACGAAGTCATTGAAGCCAAACCTTACCGCGTATTACGAATTGGTAGCTTTTTATTAAGCGAATCAGGTTACAAAATTTTCGTACATGAATCAGAACGTAAAGCTGAACCAAGATTAGGTGAATCTGTTCAAGTTAGAATTATCGGGCATAATGATAAAGGTGAGTTAAATGGTTCATTTTTACCACTTGCACATGAACGTTTAGACGATGACGGCCAAGTCATCTTTGATTTACTAGTTGAATATGATGGTGAATTACCATTCTGGGACAAATCAAGCCCTGAAGCGATTAAAGAAGTATTCAATATGAGTAAAGGTTCATTCAAACGTGCAATCGGTCACTTATATAAACAGAAGATTATTAATATAGAAACAGGTAAAATCACTTTAACTAAAAAAGGTTGGAGTCGAATTGACTCAAAAGAATAATCATTTTTACACGTGTCGTAGGATGCGTGTTTTTTTATTCAATATTAAGTCGGACAGATGAAGTAGTTTTTTAAACATTCCTTTCAAAGTAAAAAATTAAATAATTCAAACGAATAGGCTGGGACATTAAGTTCTTAGGCAATGTAAAAAAGCTGATTTCTATTAATTATTTGATGGAAATTAGCTTTTTTGATATGTATTTTATAATGTACAGCTCGTTGAGCTGCTATTTTCCTTATATTAAGTGCCATTAATACAAAACCTAGCTCTCGTTTAACTTTATTTATTCCTCGAACTGACATTCGAGTG